>CAXUIV010000034.1:0-17425 GCA_964250875.1 uncultured bacterium | reverse complement strand
AGAGAGTTTACAGGCTTGCTGTTTAAGCTCTTGTAGGGACATGGGAAGCACTCCAACGGAGACTAGTACCTCGATTTTAGTACAAATGATTTTTTGCTTAGCTCAGAAGCTCAGAATATCAAACAACATTACTATCGGGTGCGGCTAAATTTACTCTTGTATGAAAGTATTGCGCGGATACTAACTCAAGAACCTAAAATAGATGAACCTAAGGCAATCCACCCTCTAACCATATGCCTCTCACCGAACTTATGCCCCTTCTTAAAGAGTTATCTCACTCTGAAAAACTCTTGCTACTGAATTTCCTAGCAGCCGAATTGCTGAAGGAATCAAGCTTAGTTCCATTAGACGCTCATGGCAAAGTAGCCGCTCAAGGTTTACATGATTCTTTTGAAGCTGCTGCTGTTTTAGCCAGGGCACTGGTAGAGGAAAAAGCGTCAACCCATGGTTGATAAAGCCAGATTTGCATTTACTGAGGTAGCTCCAGAAATTGGTGCATTGAGTACACTGCCCTACTTACCGCTAATCCTGACTTATCAGAGCCAGTCGCTAAGAGTGTCAGGTTTGCTAGATACTGGTTCTAGCGTCAATGTATTGCCTTACGAAATGGGGTTAAGCCTGGGAGCAAATTGGGAACGTCAAAGACTCTCGGTTCCACTTGGGGGGAATTTGGTAAGATCTGAGGCGCGGGCATTGGTGGTGGCGGCAAACGTTGAGCAATTTCCTCTAGTAGAGCTAGCTTTCGCTTGGACAAAAGACAGGAGTGCCCCATTAATTCTGGGTCACATGAATTTCTTCCTGGCGTTTGATGTGTGCTTCTATCGTTTTGAATCAGCGTTTGAGATCAGCCCTAAAAGGGCCTGAGCGAGGGATAGCAAGGTACAGTCTGTCAACATGGATGTGAATATTATTCATCATTTCAAACTACAGTCGGTGCTGCTACCTTTTGGGATTGAAGTGGGCGATCGCTGACTTTTCTCATGCGAATTCCGCCACCTGGTGCGAGGGTTCCACCTCGACGCACAGGCTTAACATCTCCAGTTTCTGCTAGTTCCAGGTCACACTCGTTCAAAATTGTGCTGAGAACCAGTGCCATCTCGTATATTGCTAGAGATGCACCCACACAGCGGCGAGTGCCACCACCGAACGGTAGGAACTCATATTGAGAAAATTGCCGTTCCAAGAACCGCTCAGGACGAAACGTGTGGGAGTTTGGATACAGGTCTTGCCGGTGATGGACCAGATAAATACAGCCCATTAACAGCGTCCCTGGTTCCAGGTCATAGCCCATAATTTTCATGTGCTTTTCGACTCGGCGCGGCAGCGTCACCATAGCAACCGGATAAATTCGCAACGTCTCGTTGCAAACGGCTGTGAGGTAAGGCAGGCGAGCGATCGCCATCGGGTCGGCACTGTGACGATGGGGTTCTAGCTCTACCAGCAGTTTTTGACGCACTTCGGGCAAGCGATGAATCCAGTAGAATGCCCAGGCAAGCGCAGTGGCGGTGGTTTCGTGTCCAGCAATCAGCAAAGTCATCAGTTCGTCGTGCAGTTCTGCATCCGTCAGCCCTTGCCCAGTTTCATCTCGCATACTCAGCAACAGTGACAGCACATCTGTGCGGTTTGGATCAGGGTTTGCCCGTCGCTCCCGAATTTCGGCATACAGCAACTCATCCGTCTCCTGGACAACTCGACGCATCTTCGCGGCTAAACTCCAGGGTCCTAGATCAATCATTAGCTGTGGAAAAAATACCAGCATCGAGGTAAGAGGAGTGGTGATAGCGTCAAGTCGCTCAGCCAACAGCCGTTCGAGTCGTCGGTAGCGATCGCCCTTATGCAGTCCGAACACCGCCTGCAAGATCACCCGCATCGTAATTTGCTGCATGGCGTCACGGACAGAGAAGGTTTTGCCAATCTCCCAAGAGTTCATCACCTCGCGAGCGATTGTGCGACTCAAATCGCCGTAGGCTTTCATCCGTTCGCCATGAAAAGGAGGCATAATGAGCTGCCGCCGCTGCCGATGTTTTTTCCCGTTCAGCAGAATCAGGGAGTTTTCACCCAAAAGTGGCTTTGCTAAGACGTTGACATCACCAGGAGATGTAATCTCGTCGCTGTTGTCATGAGTCAAGAGGTATTGAATTGCTTCTGGGTGGTTGAGCAAGACAAAAGGCTCTGGATTAATGGGAGAAATCTCAGCTTGAAAGAAGTCGCCAAACCGCTGAAAATTTGTTTCCATATACCCCAGCGGATTGAACACCCACTGCAAGAGCTGAAGAAGCGTTGGAGTGTTTGAGCGAGGAACGGTGTTCATGGTTTACAGATGTTTTAAGTCATTCTAATACACGACTATTGTATTAGAGTTATTCAAGTTCAGTAAATGTACTGTGCTGAGAAGTTAGATTTGGTGGTTATTGTTATGAGTGTTGAACTCAGTATTTTCTTTAGAAAATCTACGAAAGCCAGAGTGAAATTTATCTTTAAAATTTGAAATGAAATCGCTTGCATCTGCTTTATGCTTGATTGTTAGCTTTTATTACATCTACAAAATCAAATCAGAGGTTTTAAAAATTAAGTTATTTCCTAACAAGCCGCACACAGGAATTTTGTTAGAGCAATGGACGGGTGGAATCATAAAATGTAAGTGGTTGCCCAACCCTCACCACTGTCGCCCGCACTGAATAAAGACAATCGCCCTCACTTCAGGCTAAAACCCCACCTGAACGGTAACTTTGTTCTCATGTCACAAACGGTAGTCGTCAACGGGGATACTATCAAATTTTATCTTTACTCGTGTTGGCCCTACCATTTGCATTGGTAGATTACTAGTCAAGATGACCCGATAATAAAAGAGACTGTGCTTCACTTGAAATACCTAGGCATGAGCAAAACCGCCCTAAATCTAGTTGCCATCTCTGTTTTCGTCATCACCCTTTCCAGCCTACTGGGGCCATTGTTCCATCTGTCACCGACGATACCTGCGATCGCCGTCTTCGGTCTCCTAGGATTTGCCACCTTAGACACTCTTAGCTGGCAAGGTCGGGGGGGCAGCTTGCTGTTGGATTGGGTCGCTGTCTCACCTCAACATCGCGATCGCATCATTCACCACGAAGCTGGTCACTTCCTGGTTGCTCATCTACTGGGCATTCCAGTTACTGGCTACACTCTCAGCGCCTGGGAAGCTTTTAAGCAGAAACAACCTGGGCTAGGCGGTGTGAGTTTTGATGACCGGGAATTGGCAGCCCAGCTGGAACAAGGTAATCTTAGCGCTCAGATTGTAGATAGATACTGCACAATTTGGATGGCAGGCGTCGCGGCTGAAAACCTAGTTTACGGAAATGCTGAGGGTGGGGCTGACGACCGGCGAAAGTTGGGGGCAGTGTTAACCCCATTAGGGTTTTCGGCCTCAGCTCAAACCCAGAAGGAACGCTTTTGCGCTTTGCAAGCCAACACTCTACTCCAGGGAAACTGGTCTGCCTATGAAGCACTAGTGAGTGCTATGCAGCAACGGACCGACCTGCCTGAGTGTTATCGTGTCATTGAGCAGCATTGCCAGAACGCAAAGGACGGTCTGATCTAGGATGACCCAAGTCCAGAGCTTCACATCGCTGATCTTCACAGCCGCCGCTGACACAGTTACGTCCGGCGGCTTTAGCTTGCAGCAGGTGTTGGTCGGCGCGGTGCAGTAAGCTCACCCCTTTAGCGTCATCCTCCGGCAGTAGACACGCCGCTCCCAAGCTCACAGTCACTTTAATCGTCAATGTATTGTTGATCGAAAAGGGCTGGTCGCTAACCAAACGTCCCAGACGCTGGGCAACGACTAGTGCTTCCTGACAGTTTGTGTTGCCTAGAAGAATAACAAATTCCTCGCCACCATAGCGGAAAGGGGTGTCTTGAAATCTCAGGTTGTGTCGCAGGCGGGCGCAGAGTAGTTGAAGAACGCGATCGCCTACCAAATGCCCGTAAGTGTCATTAACTACCTTGAAATAGTCCACATCTAAAATAATCAAGCTCAAGGGTAGTGGGTGGTTGCGGCTGGCATAAATTTGCCGGGGTAACTCCCATTCCAGAGCGCGGCGGTTGTTTAATTCTGTTAGTGGGTCAGCTAGGGCGATCGCCGACAGCACATCGTTTGTGTGCATTAGGTCGTGGTATTCTTGCGCTTTGCGACGCCCGACCTGAATTTGAGCTAGCAGCAGGCGCTGAGTTGGCGTCAACCCAGATTCGACTGTCTCCGGCTGTAACCATACGTAGGCATCTGCTCTCCCCTCCAGCGCTGCTGCCATGACTTCGAACTCCCAATCTCGATGTTGACTGGCTTTGACGACCATCTGAGGCCGATCCTCTAAAAGAATACAGTAAATCCACCTCAGACTCGTTTGTTCTTTAAGCCAACAGCAAAGTGCAAGACTGCCATCCGAGCTGCTCTGGATCATTAAGATATCTGGCGGTGTATTCTGAATGCGGGTTACAGCCTCATTCAGGTCAGCTGTAACTTCGAGGGTATAACTGGCATTACCCATCCGAGCGGGAAGCTTGGCGAAAAAGTCATTACTCCCAAGGACCAGAATTGAAGTGTCCATTGGTATGGTGTCTACTCAATCTGAGAATTAAAACTGTAATGGTAATATATACTTACTCTTGTACCCAAATCCGCATACAATAGTAAATTAGACAAGAGGTGTTTAACCCTTACTTTACTATTTTAGCCATACTCAGATTCCAGTATCATTTTAAGCACCTGCACTTTTCCATAACTACGGTGAGCAGACACTATTTTCCGGGCAGAAAATTCTTTAGTCCACAGTGTTTCTATGGAAGCGGGTAGAAAAATCCACTCCTGATAACACCCTCACCCCACAATTGCGGCTTTAGATTGCTCGTATTATTACTGAGGTTATTGATATCCACCTCGACATGTGATACTTCACTGTAGTTGCGATCTCCCGCCCCACCATTCCAGAGTGCTTACCTTTAAGCAAACTGAACCGTTTCTTCATCAATTCCACATAAGTACCGAGCTGAAAATCTATCTGATAACGGAATCATGAATTACGTAGGTACCCACTGAGATAGCGAAATCTATGAATATAGTTGCAAATAATATTACTAAAGCAGTCCTGTTGCTTGCCGTCACCTTTGCAATAGCTCCAATCTTTACTGCTGCCTTGACAGCTCGTGGAAAATATGATGTTAGGCACAGCGAACTGCAACAGTATCAACCAGCATCAGAAGCATCAGAGGACGATCGCTAAATGCTTGACCCCGATGGAAGGGGACCCAACCAATTGGCTTTACATCTAAGTGAGGTAGCATCTCACTTCTGTCAATGCAGTCATAGTTCTGTCTCTAGAGATAAAATCCAAAATTTTAAGCGGTATTAGCCGCCTGGATTCACAATCGAACCTATAAATAAGACCGTTTTAGTTTGATTATCTCGAATAGCGCAGAAGAAAGGATGATCGACTACCATCCGAAAGGGCTGTTGCGGCAAGTATGCAGATGTACGTGCTATGCCGACGGAAGTGGCAGCTGCGGCTTCTGTGCCTTCTTCATTGACCTCTACAAAAGTTTTGTGCTTGACCTGACTAATCGTAACGGGAGTTGAAGTCATCGCAGTAAAGTCTGCTCTTGTGGGATCGAAGGCTCTACTCATTCCTAAAGCCTTGAGTGTATCGTTGAGTTCAACACCGTAATCCGATTTGAATCGGGGAATTTGAATAGAACCCTGACGTTTACTAAACTGGTCCATCCATTGTTCCCAATTCTCAGTGTTTAGCTGCTGGGAGAAAGTTTTTAAGCTAGAGTTTTGCTTTGGCAGGAAAAGGTAAAGACTCAGGCGCTCTTTCCCATACGGTAGACTAACTGCTTGAAGTTGGTCATTTTCATAATATCTGTAGCGACCGCTTTGAGACATCATTGACTGTTGCTTAATTGTGCCATCTAAGAGATGGAAAGGTTGAGAAACCGTTTGGTTTCGATTGAATCTGGTTGTCCAATTACCTTTGAAATAAATGGCGTTGAGCAGGAATAAAACTTCATTCGGCTTGATTTTGTCGATGATTCTGGTGATTTTACTATGGGTACTCTGTTTAACCCACTCATTAATTTCGTCGGCAGCGACAGGAGAAGCAAAGTCTAAATTTGTAATTTTGGCTTGATAGAATTGCTGATTCTTCTGTAAAAATTCAGGTCTAAAGATAACTCCTTGTTCTGCCCAGAGCGAGTTGGCGATAGTCAACTGCACCTCTGGCTCTGGATTTAAAAGCGTTTCTTTCAAAGCTTTATTGTCTTGGTTGAGTTCCTGCAAGCTCATACCTTGTAACTCCAAAGCTTTTGCCATTGCTTGTTGAGTTTCACCGCTAGCGCCGTTGTAAAGCATGTTGAGGGCGATCGCTACGCTAGTAGGTGAGATGAAAATATTCTGCTGACCGCTGGTATGGAATAGCTTTGAGAACAGTTTGAACCCAAAGTTTGTGTTAGCAGTAACTAGTCGAGAGTCCACTGTTGCCTCCTGCTGATTGGTTAAAGAAAATGGCGCAGACGCCTCCAGACCAGAGCCAGCAAGTGCCGTTCGGGGATAATTGGCGATTAATCCTCCTAGTAAGCCGATAAGAATTATACCTGCTGCAATCAGTACTGATTTACTGCTCATTCGCTGCTACTCCAAAAGCCAATAATATTTCTCTCTTAGAATGACTGATTTAAACTGGAGACATACAATCTGTTACGATTTTGGCAACCAAATCGGGTTTGTGCTGGGGTTGGATTGCACAACTGGGTAGGTCGGTGAAGATGAACAGTTACATGTTAGGGTCGGGCATACACTCTGCCCCATGCCCCATGCCCCATGCCCGACCTCAATAACCTATTGTTTATTCCCGCCGATCTACCTATTTTCTTTAAGAGTTGATGAAGTTTGACTTTTTGAGTCCAGATTGGGGCTGTAAATGTTGTATAAGTTACAGTTGTAGCAGCAAAAACGGTTGGTCTTCCTGCTTCTCAACATCCGGGTAACATTAAAAAAGATTAGTAACCTGTAGTCACAGCGAATTCCGTTACTAAGCCTAGCTGCCTGTCTTAGCACCAAGGGAAAGTTCCGACGTCTACTTTAAACAAACTCTAAATTTGTCTGCCGGTAAACTGCCACACCATGAGATATCAATTTAATGCCCTGCTTAGGTTTGCCAAAACATTCAAAGGCAGTATAACCTTCGGAATCATTGGCTTTTTGCTGGTTGTTGGGCTTGCTACAGGTAAAGCTACAGCTCAAAAGCCAAGTGCAGGAGGAATTCATCCGAGTGCCGCCGCCCAGATTCAAGCTTTAGTGCAAGAAAAGCAATCGCGCACCCCTGCACAGCGAAAAATAAGTTCTCATATTCTCCACACCATCAGAACTAGGCGTGGGGATGCAGTGATGAAGCGCATTGCCCATCTCAAGCCATTTGTTCAGCTTACTCCTGATAACAAGGTTCGACTCAACATCAAGACAAACGTCGAAGTTACAACAGACTTAATCGACAAAATTCGGGCAAATGGGGCTGAGGTACTAAGTGCCTTTCCTGACTCCAACGCTATCCAAGTTTCGATATCTATTGACCAAGTCGAGTCCCTAGCTGACCTGTCAGAGATCAGAGCTATTAAACCCTATATTGCTCCGAGACTCTTGAGGGATTCAGCCCAATCTTTAGATCCATCTGCAGCAGCACCAGCTAGCGCCGTAGTTAGGAGGGTGATAACAGAGGGAGATGTGGCCCATAATGCTAGTCTCGTCCGCAGTAAATATGGAATCAATGGCACTGGGCTGAAGATAGGTGTACTTTCTGACAGCTACAACAACCTAGGACGTGCTGCTGCTGATATCGCTGTAGGTAATCTGCCAGCAAACGGCGTTACTTTAGTAGGCAGCGGCGACTTGACGTCTGGTGGCACAGACGAAGGGCGAGCCATGTTACAAATTGTTCACACTTTAGCTCCTGGGGCTGAACTCTATTTCGCAACGTCGAATAATAGTGAAGCTGATTTTGCTAATAATATTCTTGCTCTGCGGCTAGCAGGTTGTGACATTATCGTAGATGATACCAGCTACTCTGATGAGCCAGTATTTCAAGATGGTGCGATCGCCCAAGCCGTTAACACAGTGACAGCGGGCGGTGCTTTATACTTCTCTGCCGCCGGTAATGAGGGTAACAAGGACTCTGGAACATCGGGAGTTTGGGAGGGCAATTTTGTTGATGGGGGTGCTGCTCCCCTTGGATTAGCTACTAGAGTTCACCAATTTGGTGGCAGCACTCTCAACCGTTTAACCACTGACAGTGGCAATTACATAACCCTCCAGTGGTCAGACGCCTTTGGTCAATCTGGCAACGACTACGACCTCTATGTGCTAGACCCCTCTGGGACACAGGTCGTTGACTCATCGACCAACTCTCAAACGGGCACCCAAGATCCCTTTGAGATAGTTAATTTCGAGGCTGCCAATAATCAAGTGATTGTTGTTCTGTATAATGGCGCTCCCCGTTATTTACAGCTAAACACAAACGGAGGACAGCTAGCAATTAATACCCAAGGTCAGACTTCAGGACATTCTGCCGCTGTAAATGCCTTTAGCGTAGCGGCGGTTGATGCTCAGGGCCGTACTACCCCCTTTGTTGGCGGTGTCACAAATCCTGTAGAGTCATTTAGTTCTGACGGTCCTCGTCGCATTTTTTACAATCCTGACGGTACACCTGTCACGCCAGGAGACTTTCTTGCTGATGGCGGTGTTGTCCGGCAAAAACCTGACATCGCAGCGGCGGATGGAGTGAAAACCTCATTGCCTGCTGCTGAAGGTCTAAACCCCTTCTTCGGCACCTCAGCAGCAGCCCCTCATGCAGCGGCAGTAGCGGCCCTGTTAAAGTCTTACAAACCGACTTTGACTCCAGCGCAGATCCGTACCATCCTCACAACAACAGCTTTAAAAGCTGGGGCACCCAAAATTGGAGCAACAGGGCCTGACCCAGATTCCGGCTACGGCATTGTTATGGCTGACCGTGCCTTGTTGGCTGCACAGCAATATTAACAAATGCTCTTCCGGACTTGTGGTAGCTACCGTGTACACACATCTCACTTATTAAAATGTGTGTACAGGATAGCCTTACATCAAATTAACGTTACCTCGGCTGCAAAATATAAACACCTAAAATATCCATTGGCAGCTGAGGTTTCACTCGGACTTGACCCTCTTTCGTAATTGCCCGGACGCGACGATGAGATTGGGAGAGTGCGTGCGATCGCTGTTGTGCCAGCAACTCTAGTTCTCCACTGAGTTCATCCAGTCGCTCTAACAGATTTGTCAGTTGCAGTTGCTTGAATACCAGGGGCTTATCGTCCACAGGTTCAGCCTGTGTCAAGAGATTCATTGCCACCTGAGGTTCCAGCCAAAGCGGATCGGATGGTGGCCCTGTGAACCCGGCAACTAGACACTCTTCCGCCAACAGGTTTTGTTGATTGCTCTCTAGCAGATGCCGCAGTCGCAGTAGCAACACTGTGGTGCGTTTCTCCACCGCATCTGTCACCGTGTACCCACACCGGGCGGCGATCGGTTCGTGGGTGTTTTCTAAAGCATCCTCCAACAGATGTTGCGCCAATCCTTCCACCAGGGGATGGTTTCGTCCCACTGCCTCCACCCCTTCTGGTGCAGGCGTTGCGAACGACAGCATGCGCGTGTCACCTAGGAGCGATCGCACGGGCGGTGATTGCAGCAGCCAGCCCGTTTTCTGCTTCACCAGCGAACTGTGCAATCGCTCACAGGCAGCCCGAACAAACCGCTCGATATCCGCCTCATTGCCCAAAATCTGGTCAGACTCAATCAACTCCTGTTCCACCTCATCCGGTTTAATTGAGCGCTGGGCAAAGCGAGTCCGGCTGACCTTCTCTCGTTCCACTGCCCGGTCCCAACTCTGATGCACCTGGGCGATCGCGGGTTCCCCAATATCCTGTAAATCCAGCAGCGATAGCTGCTTTGCTGTCGTCTGGTCAAACAGCGACTTGAACACTGCCTCCGATACAGTGGCGCTGTCCATAGGCACAGGCACCGTAATCCCTAGGGTTTTGTGAATCTGGACTGCCTTGCGGATCAACACCTCCAGCACCGCACCATCCACCGGGTTATCCTCACCGTATAGCAGATAGCTTTTGATTTTTGCCGCCGGTTGCCCGTAGCGATCAATCCGCCCCTCCCTTTGCTCCAGTCGATTGGGGTTCCAGGGTAAATCGTAGTGCAGTACAGCCGAAAAATGCTCCTGGAGGTTTACCCCCTCACTGAGGCAGTCTGTTGCCACCAATACCCGTTGAGGATAGCTGCTTAACTCTAATAACCGGATCTCCCGCTCATCTTCCGACAGCTCTCCGGTAATGGCAACCACTCTCACCTGACTGCCCTCCAACTGCCGTAACGCTGCCGCTACATAGTTTGCTGTAGCGATGTAGCGACACCAGAGGATAGGGTTTAACCCCTCTTTCAGCAGGGAACGGACTGAGGCGATCGCCGCCTGCAGCTTGGCATCCTTCTCCCCAGACAGACTCTCCGCCGCCCGAACAAAGGCTCTCAGTTTTCGTCGCTCTGCCTCACCATAAGACAACCGTCCCTGTTCTATGGCCAGGGTAGGCTGTGAATCTGATGCCTGTTCCTGGTCAGTTGGGTCGTACACATACGTCCCCAGCAGTTCTTCATCCAAAGGCAGACCCACATCCGGGCTGCCGTCCTCCACCGGACTGCCAATCTGCTTGCCTAGTGTTGCTACTGCTGCTGCCGGAGATGACATAACGCACCGAATCAACGCCAGGGCAGACCAATACCGTCCTCGCCGTTGAGCATGGCTCATCGCCGCAGTGGTCGTCTTGACCAATCCACGGGCAAAGCTGTAGACATCATCAAATAGCTCCCGATATTCCTTGGACAGCCGATAATGTTGCTCTAACGACTCTCTTTGCGGAAAAGGTGTTTCGTTGCCCAACCACAGCTTCACGTCTGCCCGTCGTCGCTGAACAAAATGGCTGGCTAACTCAATCCGCTCTGCTTCGGTGAGGCGCTCAAGGTTGAAGTTTTCAAACTCTGGCTGGAGCAGTCCTAATATAGATAGGAACGATGTCTCAAACCCACTGTGGGGAGTGGCGGTTAGTAGAACTAAATGTTGTGACTTCTGAGAAATCTGTTGCACTAACTGGTGTCGCTGCTGTTGAGACGCGCTCTGCCCTCCCGGACGGGCACAGGTATGGGCTTCATCCACAATCACCAAATCGGGACAGTGGGTGAGGAAACTGGCGCGGCGCTTGTCTGATTTGGCGTAGTCTAGGCTGACGATTAAATGACGGTAATAGCCGAAGATGTGATGGCTTCCAGTCGGAAGTTCTCGCTCTAGCTTGCTCACCGTCCCAGAACGCACCACCACTGCATCAATGTGAAACTTCTCCCGTAATTCCTTCTGCCACTGGTCGCACAGATGTGGTGGACATAAAACGGCAAGTCGCTGCACTTCACCTCGATCCAGCAGCTCACGGGCAATCAACCCCGCCTCAATCGTTTTGCCGATGCCAACATCGTCGGCAATCAACAATCGCACGGTTTCTAATCGCAATGCCATCAGCAGGGGCACAATTTGATACGGGCGAGGACGCACCGATAGCCGCCCCAAGCAGCGAAATGGACCCGCTCCATTCCGCAAGCTCAACCGGGCTGCATCCATGAGCAATTGAGCTGCCGTCAGGTCTTGAACTGCGGTGGCGGTTGGCGCTGGGAATTGTGCTGATTGAACGGTTTCCAGTTCCAGAGGGCGATAAAACCCACAGACTTGGTCTTCATTGCCACTCAGCGGACGCAGGCGAATGATATCTGGGTTCTCCGAGGGTAAGACTACCCACTGGCGATCGCGACAGGTAACTATAGCACCAGGGTTTGGGGTGAAGGTCACAGGTAATGTTAGGTCTACACAAGTTTAGTGTTCCCTTACATCTACGTAGTGATTCACCTTGGATCTGGATTTTTGACCAAAGCAGGCAGCAGGCAGTGCGTGTCTGATACCATTTCGCGTAACAAGGGGAATCAAGTGTGGACTTTACGCTGTGGCGGTGGCGATCGCCGCCTTCGCTGCCCACTTTCTTCTCATCTCTTAAGCCACTAACGGAAGAATTCAGCGACTGCGCAACCGAAGCTGGGCAGGATAGGAGAGGTCAGCACATCTTGAGAAAATAGCGTCGCAACGAGCCTCAAAAGAGCGTCTTGACGACGGTAGACTTCCAGTTGCTGCGTGCGCCAATCTAGAATCCAATACTCTTGCACCCCACGTGCATACAGTTTCAGTTTGGTTTCACGGTCACGGCGCTCATTTTGCGTCCCTGGAGACAGCACCTCAACGATCAGTTCTGGCGCGATGGTGAAATGCCCTTCCTCATCTACTCCTGCTGCCAAGCGTTGATGACTGATCCAGACTAAATCTGGAATCACATTATCGGCATCGTCAAAAATGACACCAGGTGTTGCCACTGTTTCCCCCAACTGACTTGCCTCTGCCCAAGTGTCTAAAATTCTGGAAGCCTTGACGATCGCTTTTTGATGCTTCCAGTGAGGGGCACGAGTTGTGAGCAAATGTCCATCAATAATCTCATAGCGATTGCTGCTATCGGGCAGGAGTTTCAAATCCTCGGTTGTCCAATAAACCCGATTGGAGGTTGGCGTCATGGGGAGCAATGGAGAGGCGATGGATATTGCCTTTATGGTACTCGATTTGTAAAATGCTCCCACGCCAACCGCATGCAGTTGGCGTGAGGGTATGTTATCCAAGCGACGTTTTCGCTTTACGCTTTAGCATCAAAGCACCCACGACACCCAACGCCAGAACAACTGCCGGTTCCGGGACAGACTTGGTGCTTGAGATCGTGACAGGGAAAAATCCTCCTACCCCAGCAGAACTAGGTACTCCATTCCTGAATAGCAATCCTTCACAAACTATTCCCTCTAAACATTTAGCAGGCTCTACTGATGTATTGCCACTACCTAAGAGCAAACTAAATTTGGGGCTGGGTGAGTTTAGGCTTCCTACTCCTATAGAAACGTCTCGACCACCTAAGTCAAGACCCGAACTTGTCATCACGTTAATAAAGGAGTTGAGTGCGAGGCCAACATCGGAAACAGTGGTATCACCGATAGTTAGTGAAAAAATGCCTGAAGGATCAACTGCTGTACCGCTAGGAGTTGTTCCGAGAAATCCATTAAAGGAATTCAAAACGGTTGCGATAACATTATCATCAACCTTAATACTGCCCTCGAAAGGAGTTCCAGCAGTAGTTCCCGCAAAGGGAGTACCTTCTAACAAACTGGTTCCATACGAGGCTACTTCCCCATTAAAGCTAATCGTTGCCGCACTTGCAGGAGCAGTAACAAGTGTTCCTACAGCCATAAATCCTGCTCCGGCAGCAGCTATCGATAATCTCATCGCGCTTAAAGTAGGCATAGAACTATAGTCCTCTGTAAAGGTGAAAGTTATTATTGGGCATATTCCCACTTGCGATCGCGAAGTATATACTCAGCGCTTAACTTCTTTGAAGGAAAATTCTCGGTACTTTCTCAGTGGCAACATTTGCCAAACTGCTGCGAAATTACTGAGACGGTCAATATTGCAATCATTTGGATATCGCGATGAGGCAATTTTCACATAACGTGTGTTAATCTTGCTAGCACTTTCACAGAATGTTCATTAAAACAACACAAAAGCTTCACTACAGCAATACATTCAAAGCCCCTGAGGTAGCCGCTATTAACCTGTATCAGTTAGCCTAAGGGACATCAGTAGCGTTCGTATCCCGCAGCGTTTAGGAACAGGGACAGTATTTCCGAGTTTGTACAAAAAAAGAGTATTGCTACAAAAGCGGGATCCACCCTTAGCACTGCTTGAATATTTGCTTTAGTCTGCCTATAAATAAACTTCACAATTCAAAATCCGAAATTTAAAATAAACTTGAGAACTGCCATCAGTGAACATACTAATATTCGAACTTTCTTGCTTACTCTTTATAAATAAAGCTGCATTGTATTTTTAACTTGAAAATAGAAAAATATCATTGCAGCTATTCCAAGGCTAAAATAGAATTTTTATTACGTGAATTGTTCAGTGCTTGTAATAAGGTTTTTAAATAATGTTAGCTAAGAAAGTCAGATGCTACCATAGATTAGCTGCTCCTTTAACGGCATTTGTTGCAGTTTGTTTTGCAACTCAAGCTCAGGCAGCCGGTCTTAGTCTTGGACCAGCCTCTAATTTCAACGCCTTTGTCCTTGGAGATATGAACCAATCTTCGGACTCTGAAGGTAGCGTTGCCATTGGTGGAAATGCAAATCTCACGAACTATGGTGTGGGAGACAGATTATCTAACTCAAATGGAACAAGCAATAACCTCATTGTTGGTGGTCAATTAACTTATAACGGCGGTCAGGTCTTCAATGGTAACGCGGTGTACGGCGCTGGCTCTGCCCCAACTGTAAGCACCCCAAATGGGAGTGTCGAAAAAGGTAGCCCTATCGACTTTGCTGCTGCTGGACAACAACTAAAAGCTTTATCCTCACACCTGGCAGGCTTGACTCCCAATGCTACTTCAACTGTTTATGGCTGGGGAGGGGTTGATTTAGAAGGGACAAACTCAAACTTGAATATTTTCAATGTTGACAGAAATGTTTTTGCGCCAGGTAACAATGTCAACAACTTCACTATTAACGGACCTACAAGTTCTACAATTGTTGTTAATGTTGGTGGTACAAATATTTCCATGAAGAACTTTGGCTTTTCAAATAATCTCCAAAATGGACTGAGGCAAAAAGTCTTATTCAACTTCTACGAGGCTACTAACATTGATTTCCAAAACATAGGGTTTGAAGGCAGCATCCTAGCACCTCTAGCCCGTCTCACAACTACCTATGGTCAAGTGGACGGTAACGTCATTGTCGCTTCATCAGAAGGAACCGGAGAATATCATAACTACCTGTTCCAAGGATCTCTACCTAATGTGCCGTCCAACAGCGGTGGCGGTAGCACAAACCCTACAAAGGTTCCTGAACCGGGAACTTTATCGGGCCTAGTTTTCTTTGCTGCGGCAGTATGTATGTCGCATCGCAAACGTAGTGTAGCCGTGAAAAATCACCAGTAGTCTAAGTGTGTATCAAAACGTGTTTATGGTAGACAACCTGGTTTAGGGCATGGGGCATAGGGCATGGAGAACTTTTTACCCTAGCCACTGACGCTTACATCGGAGCGCTCATGAGTGGTAATATGGAGAATCGTGTTGAATTAGAGCCAAGTCATGCCCAAGTTGAAAACCCGCAAAGCAGCAGCAAAACGGTTCCGAGCCACCGGCACCGGCAAGATAGTCCACCGCAAGGCGTTTAAGAACCACCTGCTAGAACACAAGACTTCTGATAAGAAGAGTCGCTTATCCAAGCTAGCCGTTGTGAATGAGCGCGATGACAGGAATGTGCGCTTGATGCTTCCATATTTGTAAATCCAGGAATTAGATAAGGAATTAGGCCATGACACGGGTAAAACGCGGTAACGTTGCTCGCAAACGCCGCAAGAAAATTCTCAAGCTAGCCAAAGGTTTTCGCGGTTCGCACTCAACTCTGTTCAGGACTGCCAATCAGCAGGTGATGAAAGCGCTGCGGAGTGCCTACCGCGATCGCAAAAAGCGCAAGCGCGATTTCCGTCGCCTCTGGATCACACGCATTAATGCTGCTGCCCGACAGCATGGACTCAGCTATAGCCAGCTGATCGGCAAATTGAAGAAAGCCGATATTCAATTGAATCGTAAGATGCTGGCCCAGATCGCCATTCTCGATCCAGCTAGCTTTGGTAAAGTTGTGGAATTAGCAAGCAGGGCTGAAGGATGAGGGATGAAAAGGAGTAAAGAATGAATCGCACTTCATCTTTCTTACTTCATGCTGCTTACTTCACATTTCTTATCCCTCCCCTTTTTACCTCTTCAAGTAGCGCCGCAGAGCTGAAAGCGATTCAGCAGCGGGGCTACTTAAACGTTGCGGTGAAGGACGACTTGCGTCCATTGGGCTTTCGGGATCCCAGTGGCAAACTACAGGGACTAGAGATTGAGTTGGCTCAGCGTTTGGCACAGGATTTACTGCACAAGCCAAATGCTATAAAAATGCAGCCTGTGGCGAATCAAGATCGGCTGGCTGTGGTTTTAGAAGGTAAAGCCGATTTGACAATTGCTAGAGTGACTTCAACCGAGCCTCGCGCTCGACTCGTAAGTTTTAGCATTCCCTACTACTCAGATGGCACAGCTATAGTCACAAAGAATCCCTCTGTGCAGCGCTTGAGTGATATTCAAAGGCAAAAGATTGCTGTGCTGAACGGTTCGAGTACGATCGCCCAAGTACGGTACTCTTTACCGTCAGCCCAGCTGGTAGGAGTAGATTCCTACGAACAAGCACTATCACTTTTAGAGCAAGGGACAGCAGACGGTTTTGCAGCAGATGCCAGTGTCCTCAGCGGTTGGGTGCAGGAGTATCCTCATTACCGACTCCTCCCTGGCCAACTTTCAGTTGAGTCGTTGTGCGTTGTAATGCCAAAAGGATTACAGTACGACGAGTTGAGACAATCGGTTGATGCCGCGATCACCCGTTATTTATCAGAGGGTTGGCTACAGCAACACGCTGCCTACTGGGGCCTACCTGTGACGAAGTAGGAGGAAGTTGAGGAGGCTAGAAGGGTAGGAGAAGATTGATAATAGGGGAAGATTTCAATTTCTGTATTTGAAGCTCATGTCTAACAATTTAGCAGTTGTTTATCTGTCAATTTTGCTGGTTCTGCTTGCTGGAGTTAGCATCTCCATCTTTCGCCAGATTCTGAAGACGCGCAAGACTGAAAACGCACTTTCACGACTACAGAAGAAGCTGACTAAAGAAAAAGGGACGGTGCAAGAGTACTACGAGATGGGCAGCATCTTCTTAGAGAAAAAAATCTACGCTCAGGCGATCGCTTTATTTCAAAAAGCTATCAAAGCAGCTGAGCAGGAAGGGGAAGAGAAGGTTGCCCCTATCTACAACGCGTTGGGTTTCGCCTATTTTGTTCAAGAGCAGTACGATTTGGCAATCCGCAACTACAAGGAAGCCTTAAAGCAGGACCCCAACTATGTAACAGTCCTAAACAATTTGGGGCACGCCTATGAGCGAAAGAACTTAACGACTCAGGCTTTACAGGCTTACGAGCAAGCGCTAGAAGCCGAGCCTAAAAACACCAACGCTAAGCGTCGTGTTGAGTCGTTACGGCGGCGGTTGGTGACTTCTGCGTAAGTTACTTGGGAGCACTTGGGGGGCAGGGATACCCCACTCCCCTCTACCTAGGATTACTTATTCAGAAAGCCTTGGATTTGCTTTAGAGCTGCTGGGGCA
>CAXUIV010000033.1:7478-17562 GCA_964250875.1 uncultured bacterium | reverse complement strand
TAAAAGAGCTTGGTCGCCAGGATTCTTTGAACGTACCTTTGGCGCTTGGCAAGGTGAACCCTTAGTGAGAGAACCTCAAGGAGAACTACCAGAACGAGAATCATTGCTATGAGCTATTTACTAGATACTAATACCTGGGGATCGCTACCTAAACCGCAGCAGTTTATCGATACACAATCACTTGAATTCCCTTTCTCCTGAGGAAGCCTGGCTGTGTGATGTCGTCAAATTTGAATTGTACTATGGTTCGTACCGAAGCCTACGGTCACAGGAAAACCTGGATACCTTAAGAGTATTTTTTAGCGAGTTTGTCAGTTTGCCCTTTGACGGTCAAGCTGCCGCCATCTGTGGCTACCTTCGCTCTCAACTGGCAGAGCGAGGTACTCCCATCGGTGCTTATGACTTGCAAATTGCTGCTATTGCCTTGGCGAATGAGTTGATTTTAGTTACTCATAATGTTGCCGAATTCAACCGTGTTGAGGGGCTAAGTATTGAGGACTGGGAAGCAGATGTTAATAATCAACAACCATAGCAAGTCAGGCTAATCCTTCTTGCTCGAAGTTTAAAATAAGTTGTAAAATGAGCTTAAAGACTGGGGTGCTAGAGATGTAACACAGAGAACAAATCAAAACCAGTCGATAGCAATGATAACATCAGGTACAGTAAAGGATAGACCTCCACTTGTCAAGCTCGTGCGGTGGAAGTGGAGGGAATTTTCCTGGTCTGCATATCAACATCCAGACGGCAGAACTTTGATGAGCGAACGCCAAATCAGTCAGCAAATGCGGCAGTCACTCAGAAGTGCCAAAAATTTCATCAAAACAGAAAAGGTCGCCGTCGAATCCGTCCGCCTGCCCAACAATCAAACCATCAACGCCCTGCCGTTAACTTCAGTTGCGGAGTATTGGGAGTATCTCGTTCGGGAAAATCTCATACCTAAAAAAATTCCCTACGAGGTAGACTGGCAGGAGTTAATTCAATTTTTAAAAGAGCCAGGTAGATCCCAAGAAGGTGACAGTAAAGTTTCAGAAGAGTATTACTCAGCAGCAAAGAAGGCTCAAAAGCTACTGATTCAACTTGAGACAATTCATCTAGAGATATTGATTCTACCGGGCGATGAATATCGAATCAGTTACGAATCCGGGCTGGAAGTCATAGATGAATTGTCCACCTGGTTGGAACATTTAGAGAAATCTATTAACCGCAGAATTATTCTTCAATCGAAAGGATTCACTGGGACCGTACAGGTTTGCAAAATCAAAGATAAGGGAGTCAACAAACTTGTAAAGGCTTTGGACTTAGATGACTGGATTAAAGTGTGGGAGTACTTTGCCAAACAGGGCAACAAAAAAGCTGTCTCAGTATTGGCTGCCTGCGCCAAAGAAAATTTGAAGACCAGAATTGTTGAGGCTCTCCAGTCAGAATTCAATCATTCAGTCGCTTAACCGATGGTTGTTCAGAAGAAGGGGAAGCATTCTCTTCTAAACGAATATTCAAGCTTGCCCCCTTACTCAGCCCTGCCAGAGATACAAACCCAGATGGCAACTCGATAACGTTGTCAACAGTAATATCAACTCCGTAAGTTGGACAAGAACTTTTGCAAGGTGGTAATTGAGACAATATTCCAACCACCTTGCCCCGGTACACAAACAGCACGTCAATGGACTGTTGCATGGATTTAGTCCATAGCACAACTTTACGGGGAGGTGTCACGGGAAACAGCATTCCCCGATTTGGCGTCAGGGGCGGGCGATACATTAATCCCTTGGCCTGCTGTTCCTCAGTCCTTGCCACCTCCAGCTCAATCAATTTACCATCGGACAGCATCACAGCAGCAGTTGCAGGTAAATATTGAGGTTGCCTAGAAGCTCGAATCGATAGAGCGCTGGTCACTGAGAATAAAGGGAAAGCGACAGCGATTGCCAAACCCAATGAATTGCACCAACGGTCGAGGTAACTGACATTACGAAGCTTGAATAACCCTTTCACCAGGTTTCTCTCCCCAAAAACTAGTGATGTCTGCTGCGTACTCGGAACAGTCGGGGGTGGATGCTGGCCTGCATACGTAGCGACTCTCATTCTCCAGAGCAATAATCCTATCGGTGTCGCGCAGATAAAGCGGCATGAAATCCGCACGCTGTTCTAACAGTTCAGCCAGCCCCAAGTACACGGAACGTTTTGAACCTGGTGTTTTAGAACTTATAGATTCCTCAATGTACCGACGAGATATCTTCGTCGCAGCAGCTTCTACCATCCCCGCTATTTCTGAAGAAGTACATTTTTCGGTGGCGTTCAAGAGTTGTCGCCACTCAGCAAATGTCAAGGGGTCAACGCTACAACGGTAGCGTTCGTCAAACCGAGCGCAGTGAAGTATAACAATCTCCCGTCGCTCTCTGGCATTTGGGAAATCAACATATAGAAGTTCGTCAAATCTCCCCTTTCTCGTTAACTCTGGGGGCAGCGCTGAAAGGCGGTTTAACGTTGCAATGACGTAGATTTTTGACGTTTTCTCCTGCAACCAGGTCAGCAAAACGCCTAAAACAGCACGGGAATCGTGAGAATTTTTATCATCTCCTGGTGAGGAGACTGTAAACAGCTTATCAAACTCATCAAAATAGAGAACTGCCGGAGCAGAGGCATCGACACGAGCAATAACTTGCCGCAAGAATTGCGCCCCCCCAGAATGAACAGCCCCAGCATCAACCACAATGAGCGGCAGTCCTAATTTGTCAGCAATGACCTTAGCTGATAAACTTTTACCAGTACCTGGAGGTCCTACTAAAAGTATGCCTTTCGGTAAGGGGATTTGATAAGAACGGGCTTCCTCGGTGTAATCTAACTTCACTCCTTCAATAATCTCTTTGAGATTGTCAAGTCCGCCGAGATCGGGAACAATCGGTTTATCAACAAACTGTAGCCCGAAAGCTGTCAATCGCTTAATCTTGTAATCCAAGGCAAAGCGCTGCAACGCAATGGGCTCGCCAAATTCTCTCGCTCGACTCATCCCAAGTCGCAAGCCGATTTTAATTTCTTCTACCGTTAACCCAGCAGCGGCAGTTGTAAGAGAATCAATATCGACATCTTCTGGCACAGCCAGGAAAGGAATAAACTCTTTTAAGAAGGCACGGATTTGCTGGATATTCGGCAATGGATTTTGAAGTTCTGGAATTAATTCAGCCAGACGTACTGGTAAATTCATTCCATCGGTATCCAGGAGAATCAAATACTTATATCCGCAAGTCTTCAAATTGTAAACCAGGTTAATCAAACCAGAAACAATTTTCTGAGAACGCTCCCGAGAGAAACTGTCAGCCGCAGGAAAGGTTAGAATTAGGGACTGCAAGTTTTCAAGGATGAAAACCCCTTCACCAGAGTAGCGGTCGATGGTATCAAGAACGTCAATGCAATCGCTACCGCATTCGACCCTCTCGGAAAGTATGGTAGATTCAATGGAACATGTCCCTAGATTGGATTTCACCTGTTTGAACTGTTTTTGACCCAGGTTCCACAAAAAAACAGGTATTTTTTTAGGTGAAGCAAACTGAGATTCAATAAAAGATACAGTTGAGATTCTTTCAAGTATCTGCGTTTGCACCGCAACAACTTTAGACCAGGCTTCTACCACCAGCGGTAGTTGATTTAAATACATCCTTTCATCCTTTAACGCTCTAGACCAGCCTTGACTTTCTGCTGGCTTTGAGGCGATTTCTCCATGAATGAGATCGTCGTCTCAAAATGTTTCAGGTCTCGTTCGCTCATTTTAGAAACGTGAGAGCCACTAGAAGCTATCAGCAATAACTTCTCCTCTTGAGAAGCATCTGTCTTCTCTATCTGAATAGAACCATTGGGATTTGCCTTCCAGGTATAGTCATTTCCCGCTACGTGAACTTCTTTACCGCACCGTGCCGCGTAGTTGGTAAGGGAGCGAGTGATCCGGTTAATGCGCTCAAACTGCTGCGCTTCTTCGGTGCCGACAGCGGCAAAGGCACCAGTGGGTTCTCTGCCCTTAGAGCGCTGCCGGACGAGCTGATCTAAATCCTGCCGTTGGGAATCATCAAGCCTGGAGCGACCCTCCATCAATATCAATCCAGCAGGCCCTGACTGAAGGCGCATCAGCTCCCGACCATCCTCATCTTTAAGAGTGTAGGTAGAACCTCGCTTAGCGATACTGTATTTATCCATCTCGTAGCTACCGTTACGACCGTCCGCAAACTTTTCATCGTATAAATCTTTAATTGCCACCGCAGCAGAATTCTCCTGAAGGCGATCGCGAATTCCTTGAAATAGCTCCATCGCTTTATGCTTCACGCCCTTCCACCAGGTCGTCGAGGCAGGTTCCTGCAGTCGCTGCTCGATAAACTCCTGTCGTTCGGGAGTCAGCGACTGCGTAACGGTTGTTTGCCGTGCCTGCTGCATAGAAGCGAGGGGTTCTGCTAGCTGCTGCTGAATCTCCGGGCTTAAGCCAGAAACAGACTGAGCGAGGGCAGCTACGGCATCGTAAGACTGAAGTTGGGACTGAGATGGGGGTGGCGTGGGGACAGCCAGCGGCACTTCTCGTTCAACTTCTCTTTGAGAAGCCGATGATTCTTCAACCAACCCAACCGCGATCGCCAGGGAGTAGGCGGCAACGATTTCTTCCTTATCTAACTGGCGATACAAATCAGTCTTGCTATCTCGGTCGAGACCGGCGACGGCAGAACGCATTCCCTGCGGGTCGTTTTGTGAGAGAGCTTCGCGCCACATCACTAACCTCTCCTGGGATGTCACTTCAGGTGCAGCGTGGACGGGTTCGGGAGAGGATACTTGGCCTCGCTCGTCTTCTTTTAGATCCGGAGGCTCTGGGACGTCCCAGGTTGCGGTGTCTTCATCAAGATATTCATAGTCAGCAGCACTTCGAGCGACCTGAGGCTCTATGACTACATTTGCATCTGCTCTAGAAAGGTTCAAGCCCAGACGGACCTGGAGTGCGGGATTTTCGATGACCTCATTAACCAGAACGCGACTGCTTTCATCCGAGCGCAAGACTTCTCTACCATCAACGTACATGGCCTTGGCGGTTGCTCCCTCAACAGTCCTACCAGCAGGAGTTTGTAAAACCTGCTTTAGTTCTGCCGTTTTTTCCGGATTTAAATGATTGACGAAAACACCGTTCACGTCTCCATAAACGATTTCTTTGTCGTCAATCAGTAAAACATCGTCCCTTTGCTCCTGCTGTAAGGAGTTAACGAAAGCTTCTGCTAGCTCCTGCAGCAAACGTTGGTAGCGTTCTTGAAAAGCTGCCGCATCCCCTCCAGTTGTCGCAGTCAGACCTGACATAAAGAACTCCACGCTTACGGAATATCTCGAACGGGAAGACGATTGACGATCGCCTCTTTACCGATATACAAAACGGCTAGCTGGCTATCGAAGAACCAGGCAACAAGATCGAATTGATGACCGGATGGTCTCGCAATTTGGTAGTAAATATCCCAAGCTCGACCGCAGATTAAACCTTGCTGGTCGAAAACTTCAACAACTTCTGGAATGTAATCGCGCTCAAACGGTGGCTCGTTCGCAAACTGTCGAACGAGGTCTCCCCAGTGGGAATGCTGCAACAATGTATCTCGCACGCGGTTGGAAAGCATAACTAAAAAATCTCTGCTAGCTCTTCGGGAGTAGGGACAGGGGATTCGGTCGGCAGCGGAAAAAGTTTTTCTGCTAGTTCCCGGCGCTGCCTCAATTGTTCGGAACGAACGCGGTCGTCTACAATATTTTTCTGGTTGTTATGAACTAACCGAGAGTGGATAGCGTCCCACTTACTCTCCGACCAGTTCATTTCCTTCAGGTCATCAGGAGGAATTTTAATGAACTGAGTCAGAGGAACGTAAGCTTCAGTCTTGCGAGTGTAGGCCGGGTTGATAATAACGGCTTTGCCTGTAGGTAGCTTCAGGAATTCAGCAGGTTCAAAAAGTGAGCGTTTCTGATTTTGTTCGTTTAGAGAAGTGCTACCTCCTCCCTTACCTGTACTTTGGGATTTGGACTTGAAATTAATTTCTTGTTCGCCCAAATATTCGGAATACATCTTTGCTGATGTTGCGTCTTGAGGATTGAAAATGAACTTTGTGGCGGTATTTGCAAAGATAGTCTTAGCCATTTCTAATCCGTACATCTTTTCTAGCTGGGGAAAAGTTTGGTAGCCAATAATGCCGCAAAACCCATCTTCTCGCCCTTCAGCAAACCAGTTAGCGATTTGAGGCAGGTAGATAGTCGGTAACTCGTCAAGGACGACAAGCAACGGTTTTTGGCGAGGAACCGGACGCGAGATGTTTCGGGTCACAACCATGTGCAGGATCGCTGCCAGCAGTGGCCCGACAATGTCCCGGTTATTGCGGTCCAGCCCGAAAATCAGCAGTTGCTTGCCGTCCAGGTCGAGTGGCATAGTCGTTCTGCCACAGAACGCCCCAATAAAATCCCGTTTAAGGAATAGCTGGAATATCTTCTGCGCCGTACCAATGACGGAAGCAACAGTTTTCTCCGAATCCGCGAGACTGATGATTTGCTCTAAAGGGCGAGTTGTCCAAATATTCAAATTCTTCTTGGCAGCATCCATCCGTTGGGGAAATTGAGATAAATTCAGGATGGATGCCGCCGTCATCAGATCGCAGTAATCTTTCGTGCCGGTCAGGGATTCAACTGCTTTGGTCAATAGAAAGATACCTTCTATCAGAGTGGATGCTGCATCCTGGAAGAATTTGTCTCCAGAATTGTGGGTTTCGCCAAGATTGGAATTGCGATTGATGACAGCAGCAAGTTGAGCCGCTGCGACCGCGTCCTCCTCGTCTTCAATCAAGTCAAAAATGTTGCAGGTTTCGCTTTCAGGAAACCCAGGCGCGAACACCCGTACCTGGTAGCCCCGTTTGATCGCATAAGCGACGGCGCGTTTGGTTTGGGCTGGATATTTAAAGTCGTACAGCACCATCGGAAATCCCAAATCGAGAGCGCTACGAGTGAGGGGATCGATGACTGTGAAAGTTTTCCCCGTACCCGCACCGCCCGACACCGAAATCCCTCTTTGGGTATCGGGGACGTACAGCGTAGGTCCAGATCTTCTCATTACGTTTGTAAGCGCTGGCCTGGGCTTGGCGGTTGCTAAACCCTTGGCATACCACTCGCGCTGTAGGCGATCGCGCATTTGGGCAGGAGTCCCGATATACAAAGCCACATTGTTACGAGTGACCTTGCTCATCTGCTTTTTTGCCTTCTTCGCGGCTCTGACTTTTTCCTGGCCACCGCCCCAGTAACTGGTGGCAATCTTGCCTTTTTTAGCAGCACCTGCCATCATTTGCAAAATGACAAAAGCAGCAATGCAGCCAGCTAAAGTCATTCCAGTTTGAGTTTGAAGAAACGCTAGACCCTGCTTTGCCACAGCTTGCGGATTAGCAGCAGGAACGCCAGCAACAATGAATTGACGATCGTTAGACATTAAAGACTGCTCTCAAAAGAATCAACGGCTGCAAACCCGACACCTTCATGACAATATTCGCGATTTTGAGTGATGCGGTCTTGATCGCCAGACTGAGATATAGAAAAGCAAGGATAGCCATTCCTCGTCCTCTCTAGTACGGCAACTAAACTCGCTCCCTGAGGTAACTCAGGACGAAGTAAGACGCTCATCAACAGCTTTCCAGTTTCGTCATAGAGAACGTACAGACAACCTCCAACACCGCACAAGTTTTTTGTATGAAAGTCGATGAAGTAGAGAGTTTTGCCGCGTTCAGCCGCAATTTTCAAGACCCTCATACTTTGCGGGTTGGGAGGGGTGGTTTTGGATGGGTAGATTCGTTCGATTGCGTTTTTCAGTACGTCTGGAGGCACGACAGCACTAGCCTGTTGCCAGTCGATTGAGGCTTTATGTTGACGAGCTAACCCCAAATATCCGAAAACCCCACAAAAACAGACAAGTGCTGCAAGTCCGCCCATAACTTCTGGACGATTTGAAAGAATTCGCTGCCAGAGTGGGACGGTACCCGCCGGTATTGAGGAAGAGATGCTAGAAGATTTTTTCGACAAGACTTTCCTCCTAGGAGCAACCCATTTTGGTTAAAAACTGCTGATAGTAATTGCTTGCGGTCTGGCCGTAAGAATTGACCGTCAGACGCCCATTAGCATCAGTGATTGTAGAGTCAATCGGAATATTGACCCCACCAAAATGCATTTGAGCAACTCGCTCTACTAAGCGATCACGAGTAAAATTCCGTCCGGTTTGAGGGTCAATTTGCTGCGAGGCAGTGTTAAGCAGGTTGGTCGCATCGGCATCAAATAAAGTGTCTTGGTCAGCTGGCGGAAAAAACGCCAGGACTTCCTGCCCGGAGATGGGGACGCCACTAGCGACTTTTGCCAGAAACTCTTTGCCATCACTCTTTGAGTTAATGAATTGTTGAACGTCCTGCCTATAGGACATGAATTGACTCGTCCCTAAACCCCGACCGCAACTGCCAGCAGGATCGCAAACAAAGGGACCAACAGAATCGTAACTGCCTTCAATGCTCGAAAAAGCAAGAGCAAGAGCATCCAAAACGATTCCTTGCTGTTGCTTGCGACAATCCCTCTGCCTTTGGGATTGTAGGAATGACAGGTTTTTAGGGAGGGCAGAACTTGCTCCGCCACTTCGGTTTGCAGAAGTGCTGCCAGCACTCAGATTTTGAGGAGTCACAAGGGATGGAGATTGAGCGGAACTGTTAGCAGTTGTCTGAAAACCACCAGCAGGTAATTCAACAGCACCTAGGAAAATCGGACTTTTCTCGCGGACACCAATCAAAAACGGAATGGGACCGACCACGTAAGGCGTACATCCCAACTCTGGAGTGCCATGTACGCAAAATTTAGTATACAAACTGAAGTCGGCCGTGCCTTCCTGTTCGGAAGTTTTAGTGATGACAACTTTAAACGCAGGACCAAAAGGAAACCTGCCGTGCGGTTCCTTGCCGCCCCCAACTTCTCCCAAAACACCATAGCCACCAGGAAGCCACGGGGCTGGCGGTTCTCCAGATATCCAGTAAGTTCCCGCGATCTTGGTAGAGCCACCAAGTTCGATACTGGCACAATTCTCTTCACAGGGTTCGTTAAACTTTCTGGGTGCTTGATCGCCACCAGAAATGGAGCGATCGCGTTTTTGCTCTTTGTGCTGAAAAGCGATATCGATCAAGCCGACTTCACTGCCAGCCAGCTGTAGGGGATCGGGAAAGTTATTCCAGGGTAAATCTGGCAAGCCTGCAATTCTATTCAAGGGGACGCCTTGCCATTGGTCGAAGGCACCGATGGACCCAGCACTTAGCCCAGGGACGTCACTGACTTTATAAGCGCCTAGATGAGGCAGGGTGGAGAACTCTAAATTGCCCAGGGTGGGGGATGAGGACAAGACCTGTTCTATTGTCTGATTGGGGTCGATGCCAGCAACGCCTTTCAGCAAATCTTTGACTGGTAAGACCTCTTTAACTGGCTTTTTCAGGAGTTCGGGGATGGCTCTCGTGAGGCTTTCCAGGTTCTGAAGTTTGAAAACCCCAAATTTGTCGAGGGAGACGTCGCCTGGATAGAAACCAGCTCCGCTCGCGATCGCGTCGAGGCTGAGTTTCTGAAGTTCGAACGAATCCGAGAAATCCCCTAGAAGCGAGACAGAGGCAGGGGAGTCCCCCCGCTCCCAGGTTCTATCTGGGTTGTATTTGAGCTGAGAACGAATATCATCTGAAACCCGCACTTCTCCACTGCTGCCCAGAGGAGGAAGCGAGCCAAAGGTTAGCCTTTGCAGATCGGGAATGAGTGCGCCCTGATACTCCGTGGTAGGCAGAGCAGCAGTTAGCGCATTCTGGGCCATCACCGGCTGTCCGAGTTGCAAAGCTGAAGGATAAAAGGGCAAGCCACCAACCAGAAGTGATAACAACAGGCCAGTTGCCAGCCAGTAGAAGTGCATAAAACTGCGGTACATAACTTAAAGACCAGTATTTTTAACGACAGCGGTGTCTGAAGACGGTGCATTTGGAGACTGAGAAGGCTGAGGAGGTACGGGGATGGGTTCAGAACTGCCCAGAGAACGCAAGCGCTCTACAAG
>CAXUIV010000033.1:5608-7378 GCA_964250875.1 uncultured bacterium | reverse complement strand
CCGGAACCACGCGAAACAAATACACTCGCCTTCGCCCGGAAGCCCGTTCTACGGCAACAGCCGTCAGCAGAGTCCTATCGGTATCTGGTAAACCGGGAACGGTCAATTTATTTATTCGTCGCAGATGCAGTACAGTTGCACCTGGGGAGTTGCAACCAGAAGGAGACATTTCTACAGCGGCAGCACCCAAGCCAGAAAGACAGCCGTCTACATCCAAAGTGGCAAAAGCCGGATTGTCAAACCAGACTTTTTCAATTCTGTCTCCAGAAGGAATGAAGCTTAAAGTCACTCCGTAGCTTGGAGGGAGTTCGACAAGCACTGGCGGAGCAGTTCGCCCCTCGGCTTCGGCTACCGTAACCTGTTTGACAGCGCTGGCTTCTACAGGCAAGGTATGAGCGTAACTTCCTCCAAATAAGCAAAGGAAAATTGTCAGTTGAGATAATCTGTTTTTCATGGCTAAAACTCAAATGACTGATTGACAAATACCTGCACGTCCTTGCCAGCACCTACGTACCAGAGTTCGGGAAGCGAACGAATTGCTGCCCTATTCTCTTGAGTGCGCTGTTGGATTTGCTGTGAGAGTGGATTAAAAGCACCATCCAGAACTGCACCGAGAACATTCTTGCCTCCATGACTAGAAGTCGTAGACGAACTGAATCCACTACCGCTAACGTCTGTCGAAGCTTGGCTATCGGGTTGAGTGAGTACCTGTCCGACTCTTCCGATAGCGCCGAAGAGAACTTCTTGGAGATCGGCAGAAAGGAGAGAGCTGCCTTTATTTCCATATTTAGAAGCCATAAATGGTTGACCATCTCGGCCTCGAATACCAATCGCACCAGTTGGCAACACGTACTCCTGGCCTTCAATCACAGCTCTCTTAGCATCCAGGTTGACCAATCCTGATCGGTCGATGCTGGCAACTTGACAAATGAGTTGAGTGGCCGCTGGCAAGGTCGGGCGACCGGAAGCATCGGATAAAGGCTGCGTCAGCCCAACGACGAACTCCTGAGGAGTCGCAGTCGTCTCTAACTGCGTCGCATTAGTTCCCACACCGGAGATAGCAGATGGTTCCGACCAAACTAAAGGAGTGACGAGCTGGCCCTTAGCCGCAGTACCCACCTGTAGAGTGCGAATTGGAATGCCGTTGAGTAAATGAGCTTCCTCTGCACTATCAATAGAAGCATTAGCAACGGTAGAGGCCAGAGGAGAAACTATACCTCCAGGTGCAGTCTTCTCTGTTTGAGGCATCGGTGCAACGAACTGCGACGATGCCGTCAGAACGGGAACGGCATGAGGAACAGTGTAGATACTGGAGGCAGCGGTTTGCTCTGTGGCTGTCTGCTTCACAGGGTCAGATGTCGCACTACCGCGATCGCCACTGCTATTGGGTTGAGCTGCTCCAGATTCTACTTTGCCATAACTCCCCAGCTTAGATAAGGCCATCCACTGCTCGCTTGCGTCTATTGGCTTCACTTCTCCCGGCGGCTGTTTTGGTGATTGTTCTCCTGTAGTCGTATCAGGTAGCTGACGCTGTGCTAGCGGCGGTGGAGACACCTGCGATCGCGTTGGCCGGTAGTCTGGGGGGAATGAAGATGGCGGTGACGGCGCACTGCTCAATGGGACGCTGGCAGATTGTGATGGCGAGGTTTGAAGCGCTGGTTTTTGAGGTTTAACCTCTAGCTTTGGCTTTTTAGCCTCATCAATCGCTTTAATCTGCTCTGCCTGCTTGCCCAAAGCAACCTGCGTTTTTAAGTTTCCCGTTTCTTGTGG
>CAXUIV010000033.1:0-5508 GCA_964250875.1 uncultured bacterium | reverse complement strand
TTTTTCTTCCATAGTTCTATAAATTTTCTTGATTCAAGTCGCGAATGCCATAAATCTCCAGACCACTACTGCGTGCTTGATAAATGGTACGAATGACAGCATCCTCATCCTTTCCAGGAAAATGAGGAGCTTCAACCGCTCGGATGAAAATTTCCTTATTAAAAGGAAGGACATCTCCAATACTGTTGCTGCGAAAGATCATGAGATTGGCAACCATATTGAGTTTCCATTTCCCTTCAGAGATTTTCTGTGGCATCGAAAACTGCACCGGCACTAAAGCGACCTGAGTACTGGCAGTCTGGTTTCCAGCCTCAAAAACGCCACTGGGAGTGATTTCGGCGAGCTTCTCCAAAAACTCCTTCCGAAAATCCTCGCTAAGAGCAAATGATGCTTGCCAAGCTGCGGTTGTCACTCTTCTTCCTCCAAATCCCCCAGTGCGAATATCTATACCGGAATCTGGTTCGGGTTTTATCGCCTCTTCGACTGTGAGAGCAGGCTTCATACCCGACCAGCCGAACATTTTTGTTAAAGTGTCTGACACGAATTTCAACACGACTTTACTGTCGCGCTCTTTACTGCCTAACGGAGCGACAGCGATTGTATCCCCTGAATCTAGCTGAACCAGAGAGGGAACGGGTTTCTTCGCCAAAGTAGACAAGGCGCTATTCGTTAAAGTCCAGAGAAGCAGATTGAGTACGTTTGAACAGCCGACAATAATTAAGAAAATGCCAATCTTGTCCCCTCGGGAGAATCTATTTTCTTTACGCTCTAGAAAGCGCAGGCGTTTTTTATCCAAGCTCGAAGGGTTTGAAACATGATCGAGAGTCATAAAGCATTTGAGTTAAGTGAGGAACTCAGATGCACCCAAATATCAATCAATTGTCTCTGTAGCACGACTAGGAAGAGACTGAGAAGACCCTTCAGCAAGACCTCGCGCCACAGATCCACTAACAGCAGCACCAGAACTATTCATTCTAAAAGCTGCTAGGTTTATTCCAGAAGTCGCAGCAGACATAGCAAGACTCGACAGGCTATTAAATACAGCCATCCCGCCACCAGCCGCTAAAACCAGCGCCAGAACTGGAGCCAATAAACCAACGATGCAGGCAAAAATCAAGGGGTCGTTTCGATCTGCATTCAACATGATTGTGGCGACCAGACCGACAATGATGTTGTAAGAGAGCTTTACCATACCGACTGAGAAAAAGCCGATCAGCCAGGTATAAATTGACTTTTGCCCCACAGGCAATAGAGAGCTGCCAACGGCTAATGGACCGAGTAGTGCAGTCAGAAGTAGGGAGATTTCTACAACCCATTGGAAAGCAATACCCATCGCCATCAACCAGCCTCTGACAATCAACCCAATTTCGTTTTGAATCCTATTTAATGGGTTGATGCTGTCAAGGAAACTATCGACAGTATTTTGGTTGTCACCAACAGCATTCTTCAGCTTTTGAGCATTTTGAACGGCACTGTCTATACACTGCTGTTGCTGCTGGGGATCGGCAATTCTAGTACATTGGCCCATAATAGCTTGAGCAGTTCCTGCCGCATTATCTCTGTTCGTGACCTGCCGATATGCTTCTTCTAGTCGCATGCTGCCGGATGTTGATGCCAGCAGGGATTGGTTGGTCACGTTAATAATTTCTCGGAGCTGTAAGGTACACCCCTTCAAAGCTGCGGCCTGATTGGACAGTAAAACAATGACAATAAGAGGCCAAATGATTTCAGCGAATGCTCTGGGATTGTCGCCGTCCATTAAGTCTTTGTACCATTGCACCATGAAAAGCAGTAAGGTGCCAACTCCAAAGAAAACGCCTAACTTGGCGATCGCGGCATACAGTCCACCGTTGAGAACATCTTGCCAAAGACCATCCATTGCCTGCTTGATTGCTTCAGCAGCAACAGCCCCATCTTGAACAATTTGGGCGGGGTCAGTCGAGGTGGTAACGGGATAGTTCTGAGCGAACAAGTCTGGCAGTGGACTAAAAAGCATTTCAGTTTCCTCTAGAACAAACTGGCGCTAGCCCCTCTTCTAAAGTTTTCCTGGCCCTGGCTGATAGCCGCAAAGTTTTGACCCTGGTTAGCACCAGTTACGGCAGTGGAGATATTGGCCAGGTTAACGTTACCGAGGTTCTGAGCCTCAATCTGCCGCTGCATGTTGGCATTAATGGAGCCAACGAGTGCTGAATTTTGTGCCTGTTGTCGAGCCAGTTGCGAGTTTTGTAGAGCCAATTGCTTGACGACATCCTGCGTCGATGTGGCGCTACTGGCAGTATTGGCCTGTTGGTCTGCCGTTTGAGCATTTTGCTCGACGCCATTCACAGCAGTTTGAGTATTTTGAGATTCCTGCTGCATTTGCGTTTGTCCTGCTTCAGATAATACGGAAGCAGCACTTGCTCTGGTAATTTGTGAATCCACCGCATTTGTAGCGGTTTCACCATAGTAAGTCGTGCCGGTAGATCCAACCTGCTCCTGAACCCGGTCGCGCGAGGTAAAAGGATCGGGTAATCCCAATGCTCCTGTCGTATCCGTCACGAGGCCAGTTACGTCCTGCCCCAAACCTTTGGAAAGAGCATCCAGTTGAGGTTTAGCGAGTTTTTCTAGATAGCCCGTAACGTACTGCTGAACCGGCCCGAAGACTTGAGAAAGGTCAAAAGCCCGAGCGGGAGCGGGAGTGGCGATCGCGAGTGCTGTTGGAACAAATAATAAACCGAGTTTGAGGCTTGAGATTTTTTTCATTGGCTTAATTTTAGGAGGCGCGAATTGAAGCAACGAGTTCCTTAGAAAATTCAGTCAGTGCAACTAACTTTTCGCGTGCTGGATAACGCTCTAGAGCGGCAACGCGGGCGCTTTGTTCGTGGGGATTGTTGGCAACTGCTGCGAGAAGTGGGTAGCTGGGATAAAAACGGCAGAACGTATAAGCGCCGTTGTCATCCAGCAGCCACCGGGAATAGATCCCCTCCTTTTTCGGAAAAAATCCTTCGGTTGAATTGACCGTAATGATGTCTCTGGGGTACTTCAGAATCGAGGCAAAACTGTCAATTGCAGTTGGCTGAATTCTTCCAACCAGCCTCGTCGAAAGGTTCTGCAAAATTTTGGCGGCTGAAGCCGAACGAGCAATGGTGTCGGGGTCTTGAGCTGAAATAATGACCCGAACCCCAGCCTTGGCACCGTTAGCACAGAGTCGGGCAATCAGGTTAGCAATCGCATCGTACTCGAAGAGGATAGATGCTTCATCTATGAAGAAAATTGAAGCAGGAGAAGCCAGCGCCCTTCGCAGTGCGGCTGAATAAGCTGAAAGCGCAAGAATTGCCGCATCGTCGTCATTTGAAAGATTTCGCAGGGCGAAGACCAGGAGTTGGGCGTCAGCCCTAAAAGTAGAAGGGTTGCCGATCGCCTTTCCCACCCGTGACGAGAGCCAAAACCGCAACCGCAGCTTCACCTGTTCCAAACCTGCTTTAATCTCGGCAGCGCTGGAACTCAGCCGCAATCGTTCAAGAGAGCAGAAGCCTAAAAAATCTTTCAGCGTCGGGATCGATTGCCATTCAGCAGAACCAAAGCCAGCGACAAAGGCCCGAGCGTAGCGATCTCGAATCTGGTCGTCCCCAAAAAAGGCATCCATCGCCAAGGACAGCACCGACCGCACCGTATCGTTGAGGGTACGGTCGGAAGCACCGCCGCGCCTGGAGCCAAGGACCATACCCATCAGGGCCTCAGTCAGGAAGTCTTTATAGTCTTCAAACCGCTCCGACTGCAATTTGGGGTCGAGGCCGCTGAGGTTGGGCAGCTCGAACAGGTTGCTGGATTCCCGTGCGATGTCAAAATAGCTTCCGTTCTCACCCAAGAACCTCGTGTATTCGTCGAACGTCCCCGTACCGTCGGGTTTGGGAAAGTCGAGGGCGACAACAGGCAAACCGCGAGCCAGTCCCTGAGTCAAAATACCGGAGGCGAGAACAGATTTACCGGAGCGAGTCGTCCCAAATACGCCCAGGTTTCTATGGTTTTGGTACAGATCGAGAAAAATCGGCGTCCCGCCCGCTTCGGCAATGAGTTCAAATCCGCTGCGATCGGCTGAACGAGTGCGTACCAATGGCATGAGGCCGGGTACCTCTCCACTGAGATAAACTTGCCGTCGATTAAAAGGGGTCGTCAGCAATCGCTCCCAGCAGATGGGTATCGTCTGTAGCCAGATCCTCCAGGGATATTCGGTTTCTCGACAGACCCAGGCCGGACGCATAAATAGGGACTGAATGTAGCGACAGGCTTCGTCCAGGCGGGCGCGATTGGGGCGGTACACCAGGAAGGCGACGGCGACATGGAGGGGGACTGCGCCCTCAAAAATTTCCCGCTGGGCGGCGATGCCCTTCTCAATGTTGAGCATCGCTTTGACGTCAAAAGACCCACTGTTTGACGCGATTGCGGTAGCGGTGTTGGCCTGTTTGGTCAGCCGCTGCACGTTCGTTTTCACGAGGTTTTCGTTAGCCCGCATCACCTGGCAGAAGATTTCGGTGTCGTAGACCTTTTCGCGGGCGATGACATCCCACAGGTATTGCATCTGGGATTCTTTACAAGACCAACCGCCAGGTTTATCGACAAAGGTGAGAACGCCGATGTAATCGTCCTTGAGATGAACCCACTGGCGGTCTGGTACCGGCACCGAATCCTCCGATTCCAGCAGTAGGGTCGTCGGATGCAGTTGGGAGTGGACTTCTTCCCGGAGTCCGTCCTCATCGAGAACCAAAAGTTGAGGCACCGGCTTGGGTGGCGTATCGTTGAATCGTTCCCATAAGTGCGTCCAGAGTTCCTCAACACAGAGCGATCGCACGGAAAGCCCCATTTTGTTGGAGAGCAACTGCTCCCAGATCTCGTAGCCTTCTGTAAAAGCGGCATACAGCAGGCGTTCGGTACGAGTGTGCTGCACTTCTCCCAGCTCCCCAGTAAAGCCTTTCCACAGGCGCTCGATTCGCGCTAGAACCTTCTCCAGCTGGTCAGCCACTCCTGCTGTATCGGGTTCGTGAGTGTAAGTGGCGTAGAGCCGCAGAAATTTCGGTTTTCGGATTCCGGCATCGTTCAGTTCTTTGACACGCACCCGTTCGCCCATTGCCAGATAGCGCAGCTCGTCACCTGGGGCTTTCTGCATCAACTCTCCGAGCTGCTGCTGCCGCGCTTTATCTGTCGTAAAAGAGCCGAGATGAATCGTCAATTCTTCGTTATGGGGTATGTCTTTCAAGCCGATTTCCAGGGCATCAAATACGGGGTCTATTTGCTCGACTCGCAGCGTCGAGTGAATCCCCTGGCACTCCCAGCCAAAGCGCACTTTGAAATTGTTCTCGCCCTTTTTCAGGACGTAGGCACCAACGTTACGACCTCCTATTTTGACTTGCAGCATTGAGGCAAATTGAAAATAGTCTTCAAGCGGAGAATAACGCGCCGCTCTTTCCCCGTTATCTACCCGCCGCGACCCAATTTTTGTCTTCGCTTTTTTAGCCTTCGCTTTCGTCTTCG
>CAXUIV010000032.1:0-17728 GCA_964250875.1 uncultured bacterium | reverse complement strand
ACCGATGCCTGAAACTCAAAGTGTCGGGCCGCCGTATCGGTCTTTTGAACGAACAAGCGCTCGCCATTGCTAGGGCTGAGTGTGGGATTTGCTTGAATCCAAGCCGCTACCTCCTCAGTAGTTTGCCCTGGTAAAGCATTGGCACGACCGGCAAAAAGCACAAAAGGTAAAAGGCAAAAGGCAATTTTCATTCTATCGTCAGGAAGGCGAGCGCGTATACAGGCTTTATGGTGCGATCGCTACCTTAATTACCTTACGATTTTTCATGTCTTGAAACACCTGCTCTAACTGTCTTAGAGGTTGATGTTCGCTAATCAGCGATTCAAACGGAATTTTCTGACTGGCTAGAAGTGATAGAGCCGCCCGCACATACTTAGGGGTATTGTGAAAGACGCCTTTGAGGGTAAGTTCGCTGTAGTGCAGCTGTTCTGTATTCACTGTAATCTTCGTGTCTCGTGGACAACCACCAAACAGATTGACCGTAGCACCGGGACGGGCACAGGCGATCGCCGTCTCCCAAACCTCTGGCACCCCAGTCGCTTCGATCACCACATCTGCTCCCCAACCCTCAGTACAGTCCCGCACTACAGCTGGTAGGCTATCTACCCGACGATAATTCATTGTCCGAGCTGCACCCAGATGCTCACCAATTTGTAGCCGTTGGTCACTGCCACCAAAAAGCGTAACTTCTGTAGGGGTGGCGGAACCAGCCCCCATCAGAGCTGCCACAAACATCAGTCCGATTGCGCCATCCCCCAGCACAACTACGCGATCGCCCACTTTAACGTTCGACCGCGCCAATCCATGCAGCACACAAGCGAGTGGTTCTGTCATCGCCGCTAGTTCATCCGGCAAGCTATCTGGAACTTGCAACAGATTGTGCTGCACGATGGCAGCTGGAATTTTGAGGTACTCGGCAAAAGTACCGTTGTTAAATATTAAGTTCGAACACAGGGAATATTCTTGACGCCGACAGAAAAAACAGTTCAGGCAAGGGGCTGAGTTGTTAGCAACCACGCGATCACCCACTTGCCAACTTACACCTTCGCCTACAGCCGCGATTCTTCCTGCCACCTCATGCCCAAACAGCGTAGGAGGGCGCAACATACGGGCATGACCTCCCTGACGCCACACTTTTAGGTCAGTGCCGCAGGTCGTCGCTGCTGTCACCTGGATTACCACTTCACCAGTAGATGGAGTAGGATCAACGACTTGTTCTAGGCGTAAATCTTCTTGACCATACAGTACAGCTGCTAGCAAAATCAGCCCCTGTTTTTAGAGATACTCGATTGTATCAGGGATGCGGTGATGGAGTGATGAGGTGTACTTGAGGAAGCTTACCTGCTAAAAGCGGCATGTCTTGACGACAGGAGGTACAAAACCAGTACAAACCCCCTTGGCGAGCGTGTCTTAGCAGTGGACTACCACAGCAGGGGCAATTATTAATCTGCATAACTTGAATCTCCGTTTTTAAAAACCTGTTGATCAAAGCGAGATTTTTGGAGCGTAAATGCGTCCGTTCAGAGAAATCTTGTCTTCGAGTAGTTTCTGATACGCTGCTTCGTAACCATTTACCATTTGAGTGACGCTAAAGTTGTCCCGTACATGATTGCGACAGACCTGACGATCTAGTTCTACAGCAGCAGGAATCATCGCCATCATCTCTTCATAGCTTTGGCAAACGAATCCAGTCTTACCGTGAGCAATTACCTCTGGTACGGCACCTAAATTCATCCCAATTACTGGCGTTCCCGTGGCCATTGACTCAATCATCACTAAACCAAAAGGCTCTCGCCAGGTGATAGGAAACAGAGTGACAGAGGCGTTTCCTAGTAGTTCAGCTTTCTCGGCATCGTTAACCTCACCCAAGTATTCGATCTGCTGACCATCGATCTGCGGGGCGATCTCCTGCTCAAAGAACTGCCTGTCAACAGAATCAATTTTGCCTGCCATTTTCAAGGGCCAACCCGCCTGTTTAGCTATGGCGATCGCGTGCTGCGGTCCTTTTTCCGAGGATAAACGTCCTAAGAAAGCCAGGTAGGGAGGGTTTTGGGGTTGCAGCTTGAAAGGATAATTTTGAAGGTCAATGCCGTTATAAACTGTGCGGACGTAGTTTACGTCTAACTGACGCTGGGCATGACTGATGCTGATGTAAGGCTGCTTGCGATGTAAGTCAAACAGCTTGCTGTTATCTGACGTAAAGCTACCGTGAAGAGTGTGTAGTGTTGGTGTTTTGACCAAGTTAGCACTTGTGAGCGCTACTATACCGATGTGGGAATGAATGATGTCAAAAGTAGCTGCTTGTTCGTACACCAAGCTCAGTTCTATCTGTTCGTAGACCGCAGCCTCTTTGACTTCAGGGTCTAGCCGCAGGGCACGGGGGGTAATTGCTTCTAGCCGTGCTAGGGTTTGGGAGTCGCCTGAGGCAAATAGAGTAACGTCATGACCTCGACGCACCAGTTCATCTGTGAGGCGACTGACTACGAGTTCAATACCACCATATGTTGGAGGAGGAACTCGTTCAGCTAAGGGCGCAACTTGGGCAATCTTCATACTTGTGTTGGGTCGGTTCGGTAAGAATGTCGATCAGGTGACAGGAACACGCAGCCAAGGCTAAATACTTTTACCGCTGCGGCTGCTTATTAGTCACTTCACCTGTTTGTGAAAGGGTTACTCTGACTTCCTGTAACTTGGAGACATTCTGAATTATGCTGATTGGTACTCGCTACTTAGCGAATAAGCTGAGAGTACCGCCTCCACCCGCTCACTTTCATCTATCTTCAGGGTCATCTAGCGATCGCTGTCCGTAAGCCTTTGCAGAACAGCCTTTGGCCATTGATGATCAAACATACACGCTCATAGCATAGTTAAGTTGTTGACTCGCTTCTATGCAGAGATACTACATGTGATGTCTCTATAGGTTATTCGCGAGTAATTTAAAACTACTATATCTACACCTGTCTGCTTACTGCCCATAGCAATCCTTGTCTTAACAGTCATCTTCACACTTACCTCAAAGAATTGCTGCCATATTTAAAGAGTAGTTAAAGCTGCGCTCTAAAGCATTACAAATCTCGTCCAGATTGGTTACTGTGTCTACAGATAGAAATAAGCGTTGGCTTGAGCAAGGATTGCACGTATATAGGGGTGAATCATAGAATTTTGCCAATTAAACTGATGAAAATACTGAAATAAATAGTTTGTTTTTGATCGAAAACTCGTGCTGTGTCGTTAGAACTACTGCTAAATTCTGATCGGTTTGTAGAATGCTTCAGTGAGTGCGTTTGCATCTATTAGATATCAAGGGTAACAACACCAAATGAACAGGGAGCAGCCTCGTATAAGCATTGGTATGCCGGTATACAACGGTGAACCATATCTTAAAGAAGCTTTAGATTCACTCTTAGCTCAAACCTTCGATGATTTTGAGTTAATCATTTCGGATAATGCCTCAACTGACGGGACTCAAGAGACCTGTAGAGCCTACGCTGCAAAAGACAAACGCATTCGGTACTACCGTAACGAAAAAAATCTCGGTGCTGCCTGGAATTATAATTGCGTATTTGAGTTATCAACAGGCGAGTACTTTAAATGGGCCGCTCACGATGATGTCTGCGCTCCAGAATTTTTAGCACAATGCCTTGCAGTGCTTGATTGCCAACCTGCTGTGAGCTTGTGTTATACTAAAACGAAGACCATTAATGAATATGGCGAGCCAGTTGAGAGCCACGGCAATAACCTCAATCTTTGTTCACCAAAAGCTCACAAACGTCTTGAGGATTTTTTTAAAATCAATGGGCGTTATCATCCCCATCAAATCTTCGGAGTCATACGGGCAGACGTACTCAGAAAAACAGGGCTACACGGTAACTATGTCATGTCAGACAGAGTCTTACTAGCACAGCTGGTTCTTCTGGGTGAGTTCTACGAACTCCCTGAATATCTTTTCTATCGCCGAGTACATCCGAGAATTTCGACGAAGGCCAACACAACTGACGCAGCACTTGCAGTTTGGTTTGATCCTCAAAACCAAGGCAAGATATTACTGCCAAGATGGAGGCGTTATTTTGAATATTACAGAACTATAAGTAACGCCAGAATCGACTGGCGTGAACGAGGTCTTTGCTACATAAAAGTAGTACAGCTTTCTTTACTATCATCAGAGTCTCCCAGAAGATGGTGGCGAATGACACGCGAATTGACCAAGGCTCTAAAAGATATATTTCAACTTGAGCTAGGCCAAGTTCAAACAAGCAGCAAGCTATAGCTCGGCTTCACAGCACTGATGCAACCTTGCAGCGATCGCCTCAGACGCTATTTCTAATTCATTCCATCTGCAAATACTAACATATAGGATTTAAATCCATGAAAATACTGGTAACTGGCACAGAAGGTTATATTGGCTCACTGTTAGCTCCTATGTTGATGCAGCGCGGACACGAAGTTACTTGCGTAGACGCAGGCTTCTACAAAGCTGGCTGGCTGTACAACGGCACCGAACTAACTGGCAAAACTCTCAACAAAGACATCCGTCACATTACTGCTGAGGATATCCAAGGTATTGAGGCAATTGTTCACATGGCTGAACTGTCTAACGATCCAGCCGGACAGTTGTCTCCCACTATTACCTACGAAATCAATCACAAAGGTTCGGTGCGTTTGGCAAGCTTAGCGAAGGCAGCAGGAGTGCGGCGTTTTGTCTACACATCTTCATGCAGCGTCTACGGTGTTGGTAGTGCTGACCACGTCACTGAGGAGTCCTCAGTTAATCCACAGACAGCATACGCAGATTGTAAGACCCTGGTAGAGCGAGACGTCAAACCGCTAGCAGATGACAGTTTCTCTCCCACCTTTCTGCGAAACGCCACTGCATTCGGTGCGTCTCCCCGAATGCGCTTCGATATTGTGCTGAACAACCTTTCGGGTTTGGCTTGGACAACGAAAGAAATCAAGATGACGAGCGACGGCACACCCTGGCGTCCACTCGTTCATGTACTTGACATCTGTAAAGCGATTGTCTGTACGTTGGAAGCTCCTCGTGACATTGTTCATAATCAGATTTTTAACGTAGGCGACACTGCTAGCAACTATCAAGTTAAGCAGATTGCTGAGATAGTAGCTGAGGTTTTCAGAGGATGTCAGCTGAGCTTTGGTTCACAAGGGTCTGATAACCGTAGTTATCGAGTCTCTTTCGACAAGATTAATCATGTCCTACCGGGATTCAAATGCGAATGGGATGCGCTTCGGGGTGCCCAGCAACTATTAAATGTATTCAGTCAGATAGATATGTCCGAGGACACTTTTTTATCAAGGGGATTTACTCGACTAAAACAACTGGAATACCTCCTTCGTACCCAGCAAATCGATCAAAGCTTCTTCTGGAGTCAAAACCTTCTTTGAACATTAGCGTTAGGCACGAGCTAAAACCAACACGCGGCAGACAATGATATTTACCGAAACCGAACTCAAGGGTGCATTCATTATTGATCTAGAACAGCGGCAAGATCAGCGTGGTTTCTTTGCTCGAACATTCTGCATGAAAGAGTTTGAGGCTCACGGTTTAAAACCAACAGTAGCGCAGTGCAATCTGTCCTTCAATTATAAGAAGGGAACCCTACGGGGCATGCACTATCAAACGACTCCTGTAGCTGAGGCAAAGTTGGTCCGCTGTTCTCAGGGTGCAATCTACGATGTCATCATCGATTTACGTCCAGAATCTCCCACATACATGTCACACATCGGTGTGGAGTTAACAGCTGAAAACCGCCGGTCTCTTTATATACCTGAAATGTTTGCTCATGGCTTTCAGACGCTAACCGATGAAGCTGAGGTGATGTATCAGATGAGTGAGTTCTATGCACCAGACTATCAGTGCAGTTTACGTTATGACGATCCTGCCTTTGGAATTAATTGGCCTTTACCAGTCAGCGTCATTTCAGAGAAAGACGCATCCATTCTACCTGTTCTGCACCTGAATAAGCTGACTGCATAGCAACTGCTTATTGTTAACTTAATCGTTAACAGCATTCATACTTTTTTTGGCTGCCAACTTCAGAGCTTTCAAAAACAAAAGATACTTGGGAGATAACACAATGACCGCAGTAATTCAGGAGCAACACGTAAAGAACAGTGTGATCGCGAACCATTCTCGCTGTCGATTCTGTAACTCAATCTTGAATCAAACCTTTGTTGACTTGGGAATGTCACCACTGTGTGAGAGCTACATCAAGCCTGAACGGCAAAACGAGATGGAGCCGTTTTACCCGCTGCATGTACGTGTGTGCGAACGTTGCTTTTTAGTGCAGCTAGATGAGTATGTTACTCCTGATAATATCTTCAGCGACTATGCCTACTTTTCCTCCTACTCTGACTCCTGGCAGCAACACGCCAAGGCTTACACCGAAATGATAGCAGAGCGGCTGGGGCTGAACGCTCAAAGTCAAGTCGTGGAAATTGCCAGCAACGATGGCTACCTACTTCAATACTTTGTAACCCAAGGAATACCTGTTTTGGGAGTAGAGCCAGCAGCGAATGTGGCTGAAGTGGCGATTAAAAAAGGCATTCCATCGGTTGTGAAGTTTTTTGGGCAGAAGACAGCGCATGAATTAGTCGATGAAGGCAAACGGGCAGATCTTATAGTAGGCAACAATGTACTTGCCCATGTCCCTGACATCAACGATTTTGTCGGCGGCATGAAAACTCTGCTCAAACCCGGAGGTGTTATTACTATGGAGTTTCCCCATCTCATGCAGTTGATGGATGGAAACCAGTTTGACACAATCTACCACGAACACTTCTCATATCTTTCACTGCTCATAGTTGAAAAGATTTTTGCTGCTCATGGTTTAACCGTCTTTGATGTGCAGGAGCTATCAACTCATGGTGGTTCTCTTAGAATTTACGGATGCCATAGCGAAGACACCTCTAAACAAATCGGCGAGCGGGTAACGGAGTTAAGAGCAAGAGAGGAGGTAGCTGGCTTTACCAGCTTAAATCACTATTTTTCTTTTGCTGAAAAGGTAAAGGAGACAAAGTTCAAGCTGCTGGAATTCTTGATTGCAGCAAAACGGGAAGGAAAATCTGTTGCTGGCTATGGCGCTCCGGGCAAAGGAAACACTTTGCTAAACTACTGCGGTATTCGCTCAGACTTCCTCGACTATACCGTTGATCGTAGCCCCTACAAGCAAGGACTCCTTTTACCAGGAACTCGCATTCCTATCTCTCATCCAGATAAAATCAAACAGACTCAGCCGGACTATGTCTTGATTCTACCTTGGAATCTTAAAGACGAAATCGTCAAGCAGATATCATACGTCCGTGACTGGGGCGGTAAGTTTGTTGTTCCAATTCCAGAAGTGGAAGTGTTTTAATGACTCCACTGAGCTAATAGGTGGTTTGTGATTTATCTGCCGTTGGTCGTTGTTGGAAGTGAGTGTGGATGCTGTACTTTTGACTAAGCACTGACCAATAGCTAAAAACTATTCTGATCAAGAGAAAATGAGATAAAAAGGAGAAACTAGATGAAAGTCGTTTTATTCTGTGGCGGTTTAGGAACAAGGTTGAGAGATTACTCAGAGAAAATTCCTAAGCCAATGGTAAACATTGGATACAGGCCGATATTGTGGCATGTCATGAAATATTATGCTCACTATGGCCACAAAGATTTCATTCTATGCCTAGGATATAAAGCAGACGTCATCAAGAACTACTTTCTCAACTACGATGAATGTCTCTCCAACGACTTTACCTTCCAGGAGGGAGGAAAAAAACTAAAGTTGTCCAACAGTGATATTCACGATTGGACTATTACTTTTGTGGATACAGGTTTAACCTCAAATATTGGCCAAAGATTCAAAGCAGTTGAAAAATATCTAGAGGGAGAAGAAGTCTTTCTAGCTAACTACAGCGACGGTCTGACAGATTTGCATCTTCCTGACTTGATCGATGATTTTCAGAGACAGGATAAAATAGCAAGTTTTCTCTGCGTGAAACCGCAGCAAAGCTTTCATTTCGTCTCCATGAAAGAGAATGGTGTGGTCAGCTGCATTCAGGATGTTAATCAAGCAGGTGTGCGCATCAACGGAGGCTATTTTGTCTTTAAGCAAGATATCTTTAAATACATCAATCAAGGAGAGGAACTGGTTTACGAGCCATTTCACAGACTTATTGAGATGGAACAGCTCATTGCCCATAAATATGATGGCTTCTGGGCCTGTATGGATACCTTTAAAGAGAAACAGCAGCTAGATGACGTGTACTCTCAAGGCAGGGCTGCTTGGGAAGTATGGCGCTATCCTAATAAGATGGAAAAACCCTTGGAACTTCCCAGTTTCTCCTATGAAAAATCTGTGATGGCTAAGTTGAGTGGTTAGGACGCGAGGCGTGCAGCGAAAAGGGCATAGGGCATAGGGCAAGGGGCATAGGGCATAGAGCAAAGGAAAGTCCTATGAATTGATAGGCGCAGAGTAGAACTCTTACTAAAGCCATATCAGAAATACTTCTTTCCTCTTTCCCCCTTCGCCTTTTTCCCCTGCTTTTTAAAGCATTTTAAACTTAGGAGATGTGGAGTGCTTAAATTGAACTTTGGTGAGAGCAATTCAAACTATAAAGTTTTATGCTTAGGCTCTCATTGTGATGATATAGAAATTGGCTGCGGTGGTACCATCTTAAAGCTGATAGAGAACTATCCAAATATTGTCATCCACTGGGTTGTTTTTTGTTCAGCCCCTCAAAGAGCAAAGGAAGCCCATGAAAGTGCAAGCCTGTTCTTAAAAGAAGCAAAAGCAAAGACTGTAATCGTAAAGAGCTTTAGAGATGGCTTTTTGCCTTACATTGGTATTGAAGTTAAAGAATTCTTCGAGCAAATAAAGCAGGAATTTAATCCTGACATTATTTTGACTCACCATCGTCACGATTTACATCAAGATCATCGATTGATATCTGAGTTGACTTGGAATACGTTTAGGAATCATTTGATCTTAGAATATGAAATCCCCAAATATGATGGCGATTTGGGATGCCCTAATTTCTTTGTCCATCTGGATCAAGATATTTGTCGCAATAAAGTTCAGTATATTGTTGACAGTTTTCAATCTCAGAGAGAAAAACACTGGTTTACGGAAGAGACGTTTCTATCTATTCTAAGGTTGCGAGGAGTTGAATCAAATGCTCCTGGTAAATACGCTGAGGCTTTCTATTGTCGTAAGGGTATTTTTTGATTTTCAGGTCAGTTTGTATAAAGAATACGTAGCTCTCGCATTAGCGTAGCGAAGGTGCTAACTGTTAGGCGCAAAGACGCTAAGGGAAGTACATTCTTTTTGTGATTGTGTAAGATTGTACAAAATTTATAGGTGCAAGAACGTGCGCATTAATGATCTTAAGATGCTTCTCAACCTAGATGAAGTTAGCGAAGAAATGTACAGCTTTATAGCTGAACTGTTTCCTATTTGTCGCAGCATTACTGGCGATGGTGTTCGGAAAACACTACAGCTGATCAAAAAACATATTCCTTTGGCCGTACATGAGGTGCCTACCGGAACTCAGGTGTTTGACTGGACGGTGCCTAGGGAATGGAACATTAAAGACGCATATATAAAAAACTCGCGGGGTGAAAGAGTTGTAGATTTTAACAAGTCTAATCTACATGTTGTTAGCTACAGTGTACCTGTTCACCAAAAGATGTCTTTAAAAGATTTAAAGGAGCATCTGTTTACAATACCTGACTACCCAGACTGGATTCCTAACCGTACCTCGTACTATAAAGAAAGTTGGGGTTTTTGCCTAAGCCATAGACAGTATTTGGAATTAGAAGATGAAGAGTACGAGGTATGTATCGATTCCTCTTTAGAAGCTGGGCATTTAACCTATGGCGAGTATTACCTTAAAGGAGAGAAGCCGGAGGAGGTGCTGATTTCATGTCACGTCTGTCATCCATCACTCTGTAATGACAACCTCTCTGGTGTGGCTTTGGTAACGTTCTTAGCCAAATATTTGAGCCAGTTTTCTCTTTCCTACTCCTATCGATTCATCTTTATCCCTGGGACTATTGGTTCTATCACCTGGCTTTGCTTAAACGAAGCAGAGCTTGCCAAAATAAAACATGGTTTAGTTGTCACCTCTGTAGGAGACGCAGGCGATTCTACCTATAAGAAAAGCCGTCGAGGTAATGCCGACGTTGACAAAGCTGTCTCTCACGTTTTAAAGCACTCTGGTAAAAAATATGAAATTGTTGAGTTTTCTCCCTACGGTTATGACGAGCGGCAGTTTTGTTCGCCAGCATTCAACTTGCCCATGGGTTGTTTAATGAGGACGCTGCCTGGTACTTTTCCTCAATATCATACATCAGCAGACAATTTAGACTTTGTTCAACCCCAATTTCTAGCCGACTCATTTTCAAAGTATCTATCAGTCTTAGATGTTTTGGAACACAACAAAACTTTCTTGAATCAAAATCCTAAATGTGAGCCGCAATTAGGGAAGAGAGGCTTGTACGGCGCAATGGGTGGACAGAAAGACAAAAAAAGTAGCGAGATGGCGATGCTGTGGGTTCTGAATTTATCTGATGGTGAGCATACGTTATTAGATATTGCAGAGCGCTCTGGCTTAGGGTTCGATTTGATTAAGCAAACGGCAGCCACTTTGGTCGCCCACAGTTTATTGAAATCTACAGAATAGGTGAACACTAGATGAAAGACGCGACTTTCTACACTGTTAGCAATGCCCGCTATTTCCTCGGAACGGTTGGCTTGATCAACTCGATTCGATTGACTGGTCACTCTAACGAGGTAGTAGTACTCGACTGCGGTCTAACTTCAGACCAGCGACAGATGCTGGCTCCTCACTGCACGCTGTTTAAGCGTCCATTAGACTTTGTTACCAACCCCTGCCTATTTAAAGCGTTTCCCTACCTACTGAACCCAGAGGGTACGGTGGTGATCATTGATAGTGATATGGTCTTAACTCGATCCCTTAATGAAATTATTACTCTTGCCGACCAAGGATACATCGGTGTTTTCCCCGATCCTGAAGCTGATCGTTGGTTTGGGGAATGGCAGCACATTTTCGCTCTTTCCAGCGCCCCACGTCGCCAAACATATGCGAATTCTGGGTTTTTGGCATTTTCTACACTGCACTGGCCTCGTTTACTAGAACAGTGGTGGCAAGCCTCTGAACGAATTCTATCGCACCCAACGATCGCTGAGGGTGCCCCGGACGGTCCTACCTCACAGGCTGACCAGGACACCCTGAACGCAGTGCTAATGACTGAGGTGCCTGTAGAGGCGATCTCTCTGCTACCTGAGGAAGAGGGACCAGAGCTGAAGGCATTGCAGCGGGGGGAAATTCAAATTGTCAATCCTCGGACCCTTGCCTGTACATATCGTGGATACGACACGAGATTACTTCACAGCACCTTCAATCCCAAACCCTGGCACTCCAAGGCTTGGTGGGGACGTCTTCAGCGTGATGCTTATGTTCTTTTACTGCACCGTTTACTTGTTGGAGAGGACGTCGCCCTCAAGGTTCCTGCTGAGGAGATGCCGATCTGGCTACGTTCAGGCGTTCTAGCCCAGTTGGTGAGCCGCAGTCTCGACATCATGAATAGAACAGTACCTGTAGTAGTTAATAGCTGGTTCCGGCTGCGACGTTTGGTCAAGCGAATGCTCCTACAGGTATTTCCGAACATGCAACCTGCAAAACAGGTGTTGATACAGAAGTGAAGTCACTATCTACTATGCGTTGTGAACAAGCTGATGCTCCATCAATCTGGTCAGAGAGTACTGGTTACAGGTGCCAGTGGCTTTATCGGGTCTCATCTGTGCGATCGCCTGTCTAAAAATGGTGCAGAAGTACACGCCATTTCAAGAACGCCGCGCCACACTGGTACAAAAACTGCTATACATTGGTGGCAGGGCAAGCTGGAGGACATTGATACAGTTCGCAATGTATTAAGTACTGTGAAGCCTGAAGTCATTTTTCATCTAGCTAGCCATGTAGCAGGCTCCCGTAGTCTAGAGCTGGTATTGCCCACCTTTCACAGTAATCTGGTGAGCACAGTCAACTTATTGACAGTTGCTACAGAAATTGGGTGCCGCCGTCTGGTGCTGGTCGGTTCTCTAGAAGAACCGGAACCAGATCATAACCAGGTCCCTTGTTCTCCCTATGCCGCTGCTAAATCCGCTAGCAGCGCTTATGGAAGAATGTTTTATGAGCTTTATCAGACGCCTGTCGTCATTGCCCGCCTCTTTATGGTGTACGGCTCCGGGCAACAGGACCTACGCAAACTCATTCCCTACGTGACTCTGTCCCTATTGCAAGGGCAAGCTCCAAAACTTTCTAGTGGGCAGCGGCTGGTTGACTGGATCTACGTCGATGATGTCGTTGACGGACTTCTGGTAGCGGCTCAAGCACCTAATGTGGAGGGCTGTACAGTTGACCTAGGGTCGGGAATCCTCGTACCCATTCGTACAGTCGTGCAGCAACTGATCAACTTGGTTGGTGCTGAAACCCAGCCTTTGTTCGGTGCTTTACCCGATAGACCGCTGGAGCAGGTGCGGGTAGCCAATACGACCTATAGCTATGGCAAGTTGGGCTGGCAGCCTGCCACTTCCTTGGAAAGAGGGCTAGAACTTACGGTGGACTGGTATAGGAAACAAATAAGTAACGTAAGTTAAACCCGCAGGATTCCCAATTTGTAGGGGCGACCCGTCGGAGCGCCCTCACGAAATTGGAAGTTAATAGACTTGCAAAAGTCTCTGTGTTCTTCTTTGCGCCTAAGGCTAACGGCTAACGCTTCGCTAACGGCTAATGCGACCAAATTGATCTAGTACTCAGGCACAGATGGATCAATCTCCCGACTCCAGGCTGTAATTCCGCCCTTCACGTTTGTCCCTTCAATCCCAGCTTCCTGCAATATTCCCAGCGCTTTTGCTGATCGCCCACCCATCTTGCAATGAGCGATCAAGCGATGACCATTGAGCAGCTCTTTGACTTCAGCGATTCCTTCGCCGCGCTCTATTTTTGGTAATGGGATCAACACTGATCCCGGAATTCGAGCAACTTCGTACTCATGCGGTTCGCGAACATCAACTAGAACAAAATCCTCCGCACCGCTCTTGAGCAATTCCCGCAATTCCTGCACAGTCATTTCTGAGATTGCCATCTGCCGTTTTGCCTCCTCTGCTTTAGCTTGTGGAATACCGCAGAATTCTTCGTAATCAATCAGCTTCTCAATCACTGGCCGCACCGGATTGGGCCGCAGCTTCAATTCGCGAAACTTCATCTCTAGAGCGTTATACAGCAGCAGCCGACCGCTCAGAGTGTTTCCTTGACCTAAGATAATTTTAATTGCTTCAGTGGCCTGAATCGTGCCAATGATGCCGCAAAGGACACCCAATACGCCGCCCTCAGCGCAGGAAGGGACCATGCCTGGTGGGGGTGGTTCGGGATAAAGGTCACGGTAGTTAGGACCGCCTTCGTAGTTGAAGACCGTCGCTTGACCTTCAAACCGAAAAATTGAGCCGTAGACGTTGGGCTTGTTCAACATCACACAGGCATCGTTCACGAGATAACGGGTGGGAAAGTTATCCGTGCCGTCTACCACAACATCATATGGCTCAATCAGGTCTAGGGCATTCTCAGAACTGAGTCGAGTTTCGTGGAGATCAACTTGACAGTTGGGATTAATCTCTAAAACTCGACTTCTTGCAGATTCAATCTTGGGCTTGCCTACCCACGAAGTTCCATGAATAACTTGACGATGCAGATTGGAAGTATCTACAACATCAAAATCCACGATGCCGATTCTGCCAACTCCGGCTGCGGCTAGATACAGCAGTAGGGGGGCACCCAGCCCGCCTGTACCAATACAGAGGACACTAGCAGCTTTTAAACGCTTCTGCCCTCCTAGCCCTACCTCCGGCAAGATGATATGGCGAGAGTAACGTTCGTATTCTTCTTTGGTCAGTTGAATTTCATCCAGATTAGGATTTAACATGGCAATCTCAAACAACGAGCAATTTCGAAGACGCGCAGCAGTCGCAGGTCTTTTAGGTGATTAAACTATGATAATGACAGCAGGATGATTTAAACCGCCGAGAGCGAGTTTCCGGTGGGGCTGTGCCTCCCGGAAAACTCGCGGTGGGCGCAGAGAACGCAGAGAGAGGATCATTAAGGTGTTTTTTGCAAAGTCGGACGCTCTTCTGGAAGAATCGCCCCCTCAACGGGGCAAACTTGGATACAGATACCGCAGTCGATACAGGTGGCAAAGTCAATCCAGTACCAGTCAGTCCCTTTAACATTCTTACCCGGCCCTTCGTGAATACAGGCAACCGGACAGGCATCAACGCAGTCTGCCACGCCCTCACAAACATCAGTAACAATCGTATGCGGCATAGAATTTTGGATTTTAGATTTTGGAGCCACTCGCGTGCGGGGGGAACCCCCGTTGAGCGAAGTGGCGTGATTTTGGATTCTAAGACGGTATAAGGATTCTTATCATCCCTCACTTCTCATCTTACCCAGTGACTCAATAACTGGTAAACCTGCTGGTTCAATCCAGGCAATCTGCTGAATCTCACGATGACGGGCGTACTCGCGGATAGCTTCAGATTCGCGTCCTCCTAAATCCACCTCCACCCGCACTAAATGAGTGGAATTCCTCAATTTCTCAGCGTAGGCAAAAGCGGCAGCATAAGCCTGAGGCGTCTGGGGTACAACGAGCCAGTTACTAGCTGGTATAGATTGTGGTAGCTGCGGCGTAGACAACAAAACCTGGTGTAAGTCTTCAATGTTGAGTACGAACCCAATGCCTGGGATCATTTTTCCCTGCGGCTGATAGAGTCCCAGAAGCTGATCATAGCGACCACCCTGCCCCAACACCCGCGTCTCCGCCTCAGTGTCACTCGCGACTTCAAACACAATGCCGGTGTAGTAGTCAAAGGGTCGAAGTAAGCTCAGATCTACGATCAAAGGGTTAGCTGAGGCTTCCGGCTGGACGGGCAAGCACTCACCCAGTAAATCAATCAGAGACTTCAGATTGTTAACCGCTTCCTGCTGAGAGAAATCTAAACCTAAACTGGCAAGTCGTGGAAAAACTTCATCTGGACGTCCGCGCAGATCGAGCATGATTCTAGCCCTTTCTTGCAGTTCACTGCTAAGAGGCAGGGTTTCGAGGCTGACGCGGTCAAGTTGGGCGATCGCCTGACGCACTGCGGGTTGCAAGGCAGTGGGAAACGGTGATAGCAGTGACTGGGCAATTCCTGCTTCCCCCAAAACCAAACGCCACTGGCGCAAACCTAGCTGATTAAGGCAGTCTGCTAACAGCAGCAGCACCTCAGCGTCTGCCAGCCAGCCACTGCTGCCCAACAACTCCACCCCCGCTTGATAGAATTCCTGTTGCCGATTGTGGTTGTGTTCTCCTACCCGGCGCAGGAAAACGTTGGCGTTGTAGTAAAGACGTTGCGGGTAGCTGATACCTGCCATGCGGGTTACGGCTGCACGGGCGATTGACGCCGTCAGTTCTGGACGTAAACCCAGTTCCTCTTCTTCCGCATCCTTCAGCTGAATCACCGTTGACCGCTGAATTGCGCCACCCGCCATCAGCGTGTCCAATCGCTCCAGCGTTGAAGTAATAATGCGGTGATAACCCCAACGGTGAAAAACCTGCTGCAACCGCTCTTCAATCCAACTTTTTTGAGCGACATCCAGGGGTAATAAATCCCTCGCCCCAGAGGGCGGTTGATACACCACTATTTCTTTCCACCAAACAGACCACCAAACAAACCGCCGCCAGACTTGTCAGCTGGTTTGGTTGGGCTAGCGCCGCGATCGTTGCTTCTAGGTGGTGGGGTAGTCGGTTGCCCACTGGCTTTGGGAGCCAGATCGTCTAGGTATTTTTTAGCCTTTATGGCCCTCTCGTCTTTGGGATTCAACTGCAAAGCTTTGTTAATATGAACCTTAGCCATCGTAGTCTGATTCTGTCTAAGATAAACCACTCCCATCAAGGTATGACACTGGCAATTATTCGGCTCTAGCTTCAGGGCATCCTGTAACTCCACCCTGGCTTGGGCTAAGTTGTTTTTGTTAACCAAGGCTTCAGCACGTCGGAGGTACTGAGCCATCACAGATTCTTGCGGCGCTGGTGGAGGCGGTGCAGGTTGAGTGCGTGCCATCGTCCTCCCAGCACCGGCGTTGAGACTTGTACTAGCGGCTGGGGCTGGCGACTGCACCGCCTTGCCTCCTTTGCGCATCAAGTAGACCAAGTTCAGCTCACTGATCTGAGCAATCACCTGTAACACGTGATCGAGCGAGTCGTATTGCTTCTCTGCTAGTTTGTGAATTAAATTTTTATAAATGATATCAACATTTGGTGTTTGCGCTAGCTGCTTAGCCAGTTCGCTATTGAGTTCGACAGTGGCTGATTCCTGTACCAAGCGCTTGCCCATCTGCGTTAAAAGTAGAATATACTCGGCGCGATTACGCTCTTGAGCGATTTTCTCGTAGGCTGGATTGACCAACTTGGACAAGAACTGGCTTGCCTTCTGTTTATCCGCTTCACTCTCAGCAGCGCAGCTATCAGGATGCAGACAGCGGGCAATTTGTAAATAGCGTTTGCGGATATCTTTGGCGCTAGCATCTACTGGAACGCCTAGAACTGCATGGTGGTCCGTGAAATCAAATTTAAATAGTCCACGCTCAATTTTAAAAGACATAAAGCTCTGTCCCACCTTTGGAGCCGTCGGGTTGTTTCTAGTGTACTTCGCAAACCCTAAGCAATGAGACTGTCCTATCATTCAGGGATTGACCAGCTGCTAATTACCTAGCGCTGTTAAGCCACATTCCTAGTGTTCCCTAAAACTGCCGATTATCTAGCAGCCATCTAGCTATATTGATCGCATTTCCCCAAACTGGTATGGAGGAACCTGCAACAGCTCTTGACTCAGACTGGCATGAATATTGCCATTAGTAGCAAGGATTCGTCCTGATTGAATGCTTAAGGCACTGCTGTCGTAGGCTGTCACTTTGCCTCCTGCTTCTCTCAGTAAAACTATTCCAGCTGTAATATCCCACGGAGCAAGGCCCCGTTCCCAGTAACCATCCAGGCGTCCACAGGCAACATAGGCTAAATCTAGCGCAGCTGAACCGCTACGCCGTACTCCCTGAGTTAGGTGAGTGAGGTGACAAAATTCAGCGTAGTTGTTGTCAGACGTCTCGCGGCGATCATAGGCGAAGCCAGTCACTAGAAGGCTTTTGCCGAGTTCAGCAGTTTGGGAAACTTGAATAGGACGACGATTACAGCTAGCTCCCAGTCCGGTGGCGGCGCGAAATAACTCGTTCCGAAATGGATCAAAAATAACTCCAACATGGGGCACACCTGCAATAGATAGGCCAATGGATGTGCAGAAAAAGGGGTATTGATGAGCGTAATTAGTCGTGCCATCCAAGGGATCGATCGCCCACAGGTATTCACTCTCCTGCTGCCCCATTTGTCCCGATTCTTCTGCCAAAATGGCGTGGTGGGGTAGGTGACGATGGATAATTTCTAAGATCACCGCTTCAGCCGCCTTATCAGCAGCAGTCACCAAATCGCCAGGGCGACCTTTTTCGGTAATTGACTCTAAATCTCCCCAGTAAGCTTGCAAAACCGCACCGGCAGCTAGTGCTGCTTCAGTGGCAATTTCGAGGAAAGTTTGCAGTTGCTTAGAGGTGAGGTTGGGCATAGGGGGAAAGG
>CAXUIV010000031.1:0-18104 GCA_964250875.1 uncultured bacterium | reverse complement strand
TGCGTGAGACGAGCGAGAACGAGAGCCAGAACTACGGATACAAGTTCGGGCAAGAGGAAGAGACCTACAACATCGTGGCAGCACACGGATACTTCGGCCGATTAATCTTCCAGTATGCGAGCTTCAACAACAGCCGCAGCCTGCACTTCTTCTTGGCAGCATGGCCAGTGGTAGGAATCTGGTTCACAGCATTGGGAATCAGCACAATGGCGTTCAACCTGAACGGGTTCAACTTCAACCAGTCAGTGATAGACTCACAGGGCCGAGTGATTGGCACATGGGCAGACGTGCTGAACCGGGCGAACTTGGGCATGGAAGTGATGCACGAGCGGAATGCGCACAACTTCCCCCTCGACCTAGCGGCGGGAGAGTCAGCACCAGTAGCATTGACCGCACCTGCAATCAACGGTTAAGCGACGAACAACGTGTAGGGATGTTGCATGCAACGTCTCTACAATAAGAGAACAGTGTCTCCTTTAAGAGATGCTGTTTTTTTATACAGATACTCAATCAAATATATAAAGTTGGCAGTGCGCCTCTAGCTGATGTCATCATAGTAGTGAAGGAAAAATTGGAGATAAGACAACGGTTTACGCACGTCCCCTAGCACGTTTAATTGAGCAACTACAGCGTTTGCCCGGAGTTGGTCCTAAAACAGCACAGCGTCTGGCACTACACATTTTAAAGCGATCAGAAGCAGAGGTTCAAACTCTGGCACAAACCCTGATTGAAGCTAAACAACAGGTGGGTTTGTGTTCTGTTTGCTTTCACCTGTCGGAGCTACCTTTGTGTGACCTATGCCGTAACTCCAACCGTGACAACAGTACTATCTGCGTAGTTGCCGACTCTCGTGATGTAATTGCGTTGGAGAAGACCAGAGAATATCAGGGCAAGTATCATGTCCTTTGTGGAGTCATCTCTCCGATGGATGGAATTGGCCCAGAGCAGCTCACTATTCAAGCTTTGGTGCGGCGAGTAAGTGATCAAAAACCCAAGGAGATTATCCTGGCTATTAGTCCTAGTGTAGAAGGCGAGACGACAACGCTGTATGTAGGCCAATTGCTTAAGCCTTTTACGCGAGTGACGCGGATCGCTTTTGGCTTGCCTGTTGGTGGTGATTTAGAGTACGCTGATGAGGTAACTTTAGCAAGAGCACTAGAGGGACGGCGAGAATTAGATTAAAGTCAATTAGTAATTCGCAATCGACGACCTTATAAAAATTACGAATTACTAATTACTAACCGCTAATTACTGATATCTCATTTTGAAGTTTGGTCTTAACTGCTCCAAACTCAGTAGCAAGTTTTGAGCGTTCTTCCTCACCTACACATTGCCGAACTCGTGAGAACATTTCGTTTTCTTCTTCCTGTACATGTTGCAGAATTACCTGCTTCAACTGCTGAATTTTTGCTTTAAATTCCGACGAGGTTGGGCTGAAAAACTCAATCTCTTCCAGCAGATGCTTGGCTTCCTCCTGTTCCTTTTCAGATTTGTTGACTAACTCTTCAGTATCTTCACAACTGCGGACCGCCGTGTATAATGTTAGCTTTTTTGCCTCAGTGTGTGTACTTATCTCTTGGTGAAGTTCGTTGAAACACTCGTATAGCTTTTGCGTATCACCTGTTTGCTCGATCTCCGAAAATAAAGCTTCGATGTTACGGTGTTCTTTCTTAATCAAGTCGAGGATGTCCATCTTAATTTTACTCCTATCATATCCATCCTTCACTCTACTGAATAGATGGCAATAACTCAGTAGCAGTAGAATAATTTTTTGGTTAAAATTGGTGAAGAAAATAATCCCACCATTTTAGCTGGTGGGATTATTAAGGGTCAACTCAGCTTTTCTTAATCATACGTTGAGAGTAGCCAGAGCTATTACTTGGCAACGGACATTTTGTCCTGCAACTGACTCTTAGCTGATTTGAACTGTGTAGCAAGCTGTTCTTGTTGCTCATCACTGAAGTTCTCGCGGATCTTGGCGAACATATCGCTCTCCTCTTGGCGGACGTGTTCCATAACTATACTCTTCAGCTCTTGAATTTTTGCTTTAAATGCAGATGCAGTAGGGCTGATGGCCTTGATCTCGTCCAGCTTTGCCTTCAGTTCAGCTTGCTCATCATAGAGTTTCTGGGTCTCGCTGTAATAGGGACGTACTGCTGGGTAAGCTACCTGCTCTTCTGCTTCAGAATGAACCATCAAGTCTTTATAGATTTGACCGAAGTACTCCTGGATTTTTTGAGGATCGTCGGTACTGTCAATCTGCATAAAGAGGGTATTCACTTTGGCGTGGTCCATTCGGGTGATGTCCTGAACGTTCACTTCGTTGTCGGTGCGAGTAACTGCACCACCGACCACGCCACTTAGAGCCGCCATAGCATCCTGAACACGTGCCCAAATTCCTTGGTCAGGGTCTTGCCCAGTTAACTCACGGACTCCTAAAATTTCTAGAACTCCCTTCAACTGTTCTTGGTGAGCGCGGTTCTCGAAGTTGACTGTGTTTAGAGGAGTGATCGCTGCTAGGACGTCAGCACCAACCTTTTGAGCTGCCTTGTGAATTGTCAAACCAGTCATCACTTGCTGATGCTTCAGTAACTCATGTTGAAACACTTTTTCATACAGAGTTAGCTCAGAACCTTGCATCAATTGCTGAAGCTGCTCCACCATTTTTTGTACGGTTTCTTTCGGCTCAGCCTTGATGCCATATTGGACTATAACAGTGTCCAAAATACCTAAGTTTTTCTGGTCATTTTTGAGCATATCGCGGAAGCGATCGCAGATTTCGGTATCACTGCATTCCTGCAAAAATCTCTGCTCGTTGGCAATCAGTAGATTTTGGAGAGCTTTCACATCTGCCAACTTGCTAGCTATTGCAGAGCGTTTGGTATCATCCAACGTTGTTACCATTCTCTTTGATCCCCTCTCAAAATCTTTTTAAGCTACATTTTTAGGTTGTCACAGAGATTACATCGAGCCATCTTTCTTTTGACGGATCAACAAACAGATAAGAAAATAATGATGCAGAACCGTGAGATTATATAGTTACATCTGAATCTGTACGAACTATGCAACTTTGCTCCATAGCGGAAAAACGAAAACATTCCTCCATCGTAAGGCAGATACAAGACACGGATGCAAGTCGCTAAATTGACTCATTAGAGAAGTAATAAAGTAGGAGTGTGAAGCGTGACGCAAGCGAATCAAGGGTTAGGAGAACAGGCACTGAATAAAGCTGTAGAAATGGGTATAGCTAGCCAGTTAGATAAAGTAGAGAATTTAGACGTAGATATTAAAACCGATCCTCTTAAACTGATTCAAGGCCAGGTAGATGAAGTGAACGTTGAGGGCAAAGGTCTGGTAATGCAGAAAGATCTACGCATGGAGGAGCTGGATATGCACATGAGCGGCGTTGCCGTTAATCCTCTCAGCGCTGCCCTCGGTAAGATCGAATTAACTAAACCTACCGATGCTAGTGTTCATGCAGTTTTGGCAGAAGCAGACATCAACCGAGCATTTAACTCCGATTTCGTTCGCAGTAAGCTGCACAATCTAGATATAAATGTCAAGGGAAAACAGACAAAGATCGATGCCCAGCATATAGATTTTCAACTGCCGGGTGAGGGGAAAGTCGCAATAATTGCCGAAGTGCTGCTGTGTGAGACGGGCGATACGGAGCAGGTGGCCTTCACAGCGACTCCTAAGATTAGTGCTAACGGCAAGACCGTCTCTCTTGAGAATGTCCAATATGGCGAAGGTAAAGAATTATCGCCAGAACTGACGAAAGCCCTGGTAAGTCAAGTCGGTGAAGTTTTAGACCTGAGCAACTTCGACCTTGGAGGGATGTCGCTGCGAATTGAGCAGCTAAAAGTGGAGGCAGGCAAACTAACGTTTGAAGCCGAAGCCCACGTTGAACAAATAATGTCCTAGACCCTCAACCCAATTTGAACAGAAATTATGGAAACGACCAACAGATCGACAACGCCTTTCCCAAACATCCCACCAGTTATTGAAAGCGACGACAGAGAGTACAACGACACTGGTGTACCTAGTACCGTGGCGATCGCTGGCCATCCTTTGCACCCACTGAGCGTCATATTTCCAATTGCGTTTTTAGCTGGAGCGTTGGGGACTGATCTTGGTTACTGGTTAACCCACGATCCCTTCTGGGCACGAGCCTCACTTTGGCTGATTGGATCTGGATTGGTTGGGGGCGTAGTGGCAGCCCTGATCGGCATGAGTGATTTTCTCAGAATTGAGCGAGTCCGTAAGCGTACTGCTGGTTGGGCGCACATGATTTTGAATGTAACCCTCTTAGTCCTGACAGTGATTAACTTTGTGTTGCGTCTGCGTGATCCAGCAGGCGCTATCTTGCCCGTCGGATTAGTCCTTTCGCTGATTGTGGGCACTTTGACCAGCGTCTCTGGCTGGTTCGGTGCTGAATTATCTTATCGTCACAAAATTGGTGTAGTTGGACCCGGTAGCAGAACTCAGCCTTGATCCAGTGGAACTGAAATAACCATTGAGATAACCTATTCGTAGTTGCACTGCCTTGGCGCTGAAGCGCAGCTACGAACAAAAGCATTGACACAATTAAAAGTTGTCAACTAGAATCGGAGATCGGCCATCTAATTACTGCTCGGACCAGGTAGACAAAATCTAAAAGCTGGAACTCGTTTCAAACAGAATCGCGTTCAGCTACCTGTACGGCAAATCTACAACCACCCCATGACTTACGCAATTATTCAAACCGGCGGCAAGCAACTGCGAGTTGAACCAGGCCGCTTTTACGATATCGAACTGCTTCCTGTCGAACCGGATGAAACGATCACCTTAGAAACAGTCTTGTTAGTCCAGCACGATGGCGAAGTTACCATTGGTCAACCATTCATTGATGGGGCAACGGTAGAGGGTAGAGTGCTGCGCCATTTGCGAGGCCGCAAAGTTCTTGTCTACAAGATGAAGCCCAAAAAGAAGACCCGTAAGAAACGGGGACATCGCCAAGAGATTACGCGGTTGATGATCAATTCCATCAGCTTCAATGGTTCAACGTTCGCTGCTGAAGCGGGAACGGTAGATATCGATACCAACGTTGAGGCAGCAACACCAGATCAGAGCGAATCAACTGCTGAAACGGCTGCGCAGGTGACGGCTGAGCCTGCTACGGTGCCATTGGCGGCTGATGATACGACCGCAGAGGTCACGTCTGAGGTGGCAGCAGAAACTGGTGCGGCAATGGGGGCTGATTTAGCTGGTGAGACCAACACGGAGACCGCTGCTGAAGTGGCGGCGGAGGTTGATACCGGAGTGGCGGTTGAAGTTATGGCTGAACTGGATGCAGGAACCGCCAGTGAGCCGGTTAGTGAACAATAATCTTATACGGAGCGGAGAAAATTATGGCTCACAAGAAAGGAACTGGCAGTACTCGTAACGGTCGTGACTCCAATGCTCAACGTCTTGGTGTCAAACGCTACGGCGGTCAAGCTGTCCGGGCAGGTAATATCTTAGTGCGTCAGCGCGGCACTAAGTTTCACCCAGGTAACAATGTTGGTATTGGCAGTGATGATACCCTTTTTGCTTTGATTGACGGTGTCGTCGCATTTGAAAGAAAGGGAAGGACTCGCCAGAAGGTAAGCGTCTACACAGCCCCAGAGACAGCTTCAGAGACAGTACTGGTTGCTGAAGCGTTAGCAGTTGCTTCAGCATAATTGGTGACTGCCAAAACTCGTCATAAAAAGGCTACTGTACAAAATGCAGTAGCCTTTTTGTTAAGAGCCAAAAGTTCTTACATATGTTATTAAACATTTGTAAACTATTATGAGTCTTTCAACTGTCACGTCTTTCTACGGAGTTCTAATGAAGCAACTTGTTATCGCTGAGCGCTCCTGTCTCATTGGCCATATACTGGCAAAAGTTTTTGGACTGGCAGGGTTGCTGCTAGTCGTGCCTCATGCCGACACGATCTTAAACTTAGCGGCGGCTGGACAAACCGTTATGCAGTGGAGTTTGGCTGGGGGTGGAGTGACAGATATCCTCTTAGGAACAGCAGCCGTTTCTATCTATGCCTACCGGACGCTAGGGCTGCGACTGTGGCTAGCATTTATGCTGCCAGCCATGTTGATCTCCTTGAGCAGCGAATTGCTGGGGACCAGTACGGGTTTTCCGTTTGGTGACTACACCTATTTGAGCGGGTTAGGATATAAAATCGCTGGGCTGGTCCCTTTTACAATTCCGTTGTCCTGGTTCTACGTAGGATTTGCCTCTTACTTAATCGCTCGTACTGGTTTGAATGTAGAGCAAAAGCCCAACTGGTTCCGCCACATTGGGGCGATCGCTCTGGGTGCCCTGCTCTTTACCTCTTGGGATTTTGTCCTTGAGCCAGCTATGAGTCAAACCGCCTTCCCCTTCTGGTATTGGGAAAAACCGGGAGCCTTCTTTGGCACACCCTACCAAAACTATGCTGGTTGGTTTGGCACTAGCGCTCTGTTCATGAGCGTGGCAGCATTTTTATGGAGAAAGATGTCGCTGAAACTGGAGCGTTCGCAACTGGGTTTGCCCTTAGCTGTTTATTTAAGTAACTTTGCTTTTGGGGCGGTCATCAGCTGGGCTTCAGGGTTTTCGATTCCAGTACTGCTAGGTTTAGTTGTAGGCGTTGTTCCGGCTATGGCTCTATGGTGGATGGTTCAACCCACAGCAATGGTTGCCTCTAACTCAACTACAGAAATTCCAGCGGTCCCAATTGAAGTCGCGTTGAAGTAGCTGTGGTTATCACTGTGATCAGCGCTTTAACACTGTCAAGCGGACTATCACTAGGACTGCTGCTCCTTCAGCTACCGGCAACGGCAATTTTGCTCTCGCGCTTGCTCAAAGGTCCAAATCGCCATCCCCCGATTGAACCTCAAAAGCCAGTGCTAGAGCTTTTAGGCGATGTCAGCGTTGTGGTCCCCACCCTGAATGAGGCTGAACGCATCGGTCCAACTTTAGCTGGGTTGAGTCGGCAAAGCTACGAAGTCCGCGAAATTATTGTTGTAGACAGCAACTCTCAAGATGGGACACCCGACTTGGTGAAAGCCGCTCAGCAGCAAGACCCACGCTTTCGCTTGATTACAGACGACCCATTACCTCCTGGTTGGGTAGGGCGTCCTTGGGCTTTGCATACTGGTTTTTTACACAGTGAGCAGAGTCAATGGATTTTAGGAATAGACGCCGATACCCAACCTCACCCAGGCTTGGTCTCTAGTCTAGTGACAACAGCTGTAGCCGAGGGATATGACCTCGTGTCTCTATCTCCTCAGTTCATCCTCAAGTACCCAGGAGAATGCTGGCTACAGCCAGCGCTGTTGATGACCCTGCTCTATCGCTTTGACTCAGCTGGTGTAGATACTGAAGCGGCTGAACGGGTGATGGCAAATGGCCAGTGCTTTTTGTGCCGCCGCTCTGTCTTGGCGCAGGTGGGAGGCTACACCACTGCTAGGAGTTCTTTCTGCGATGACGTCACTCTAGCACGCAACATTGCTGCCCAAGGCTTCAAAGTAGGTTTTTGGGATGGGGCAAAGGTGTTGAAAGTACGGATGTACGAGGGGGCAGTACAGACATGGAGGGAGTGGGGACGCTCCCTTGATCTGAAAGATGCCTCCTCTACCGCTCAGCTTTGGGGCGATCTGTGGCTGCTGCTAGCAGTTCAGGGACTTCCACTTCCAGTCGTAATCAGCTTCTTTCTGTTTCCCCCTCACTTCCTCACCCCCTCACCCCCTCACCTCTTACTGGGCCTGAATTTATTTTTGATAACAATTCGCTTTGCCTTGCTGTTTGCGATCGCGCCTTCCTACGACCGCACTAACACCACTGCTGGCTGGCTGTTCTGGCTCTCCCCTCTAGCAGACCCTTTGGCAGTACTAAGAATCTTTTTATCTGCCTTTCATACTCCCACACAGTGGCGAGGTCGGAAGTATGGTAGTTAGTTGTTAGTTGTTGGTTGTTAGTTTTTAGTTGTTCGTGGTTTGTGGTTTATTGTTTGTTGTCAAAAGCCTGACAAACATCAATTCAACAACCAATAATCAATAATCAATAACTAACAACCGGCATCACTCCGCCATTTCTGAATCAGGAATTGAGCCAACCTGATCTCCCCGTTCCAGTTCCCAGAGAATCTGATTTCCTTCCCGTCGCACCCGCGATACAATCCAGTTGCGCCAGCGCCACTCGTCTCCCCGACTGGTGACGGCGCTAGCGTGGATATCCATAAGATCTGCAAGTTCAGAGCTTGTGATCAAGTAGCCTTTGGCAGCAATCTCATCGGCAATCCGGAGAGTTTCAACCAAGTTGCGGAGCTGGGTCACCCTAACCTCACGGGGTAGGTCATCAAGGGCGGCGGTGGTAGGTGAGTCCATAGGGGTCACATGCAAGGAAGGATAGCTGATTTGGGTATTATCTGGAATTGCAGTATCGTTTAAAGCAGCTGCCTTAGGTGGGGCCGTGTTCATATCAGAACCGTCCCAAGGCACCTGTTGCAGGGATATAGACTTGCCGTTGGCAAAGGCACGAGCGATCGTGTCGCAGCGCTCATTACCTACGTTACCTGCATGACCTCGAACATGCTCCCATATCACCTGCTTAGAATTTAGTTCATCAAGAGCTTCCCAGAGGTCTTGGTTAAGTACAGCTTTGCCTTGTGCAGTTTTCCAGCCTTTTTTTTTCCAGCCTTTAATCCACTGAGTCACACCTTTTATAAGGTACTCACTATCGGTGTAGAGAGTAGTTGGTTCGGTTTGTTTAGCTGCTGCCAAAATTCTCAGTGCGGCGATCGCTGCCTGCATCTCCATTCGGTTGTTGGTGGTTTTAGCCTCAGCGCCGCCGAGTTCATAAACTGAACTGTCGGTGAAGTAGACGACAACGCTCCAACCACCAGGACCAGGGTTGCCGGTACACGCTCCATCGGTGTATACACTCTGAATTGTGCGAGAGGAAGGCATGATTGAAGATTTGAACCACTCAAGGTGCAGAGAATGCAGCAGACGGACAGGATATCAAGGCTATCACAAATGCTGGAACAGTGATGAATGGAGTGGTTGGAATTGAGCGAGAACGGGCTGTATCGCTCTGAAGTGAGGTCAGAGCTTCCTCTATTGAGTTAGGGCAGTAGGGACGTGCGGCAGGAGGCATTGATGAAGTAGAAATTCTTTAAAAAACTTCATCACAAATTCACCTCTACCTCATGAGAATTTCTTTATACTGTATCTGCGTCTACCTGTATGCAGACCTCTTCACGAACACCCAATATGTAATACGGGGTTTGCAAAGCAAAAGTTGCAGGGAGCATACTAAACGTGTATCTATACAAGTTATACACCGTTTTACGGAATAAAGCAACCGCAGAAGACTTTTTTTGAATGAGATCTCGGCTGCTCGTGAATTATTAACCAACAGTTGAGCAATGCATTATTGGACGAGATCCGTTTGATTGCAACAGGGCACATCTATCAGCCTCACCTTGTTTGCCAGAAGGTCAAATGGAATGAAAAGCTTTGTTCGGCGCTTTCGCGTAGTCTATGCTGTATTTTTCTGCCTGGTCATTTTATTCTCCTGGCAGTGGTCACATGTTCTTGAACCACCAGCTTTTGCCCAGTTAGGTCCGCCGGTTACAGTTGCAGGAGATGAGCCGATTGAACCAATTCCTCTAAGTGTAGACTTTGATCGGGACAAAGCAGCGCTTGGAAAAACGCTGTTTAACGATCCTCATCTCTCTCATGACAACTCGACTTCCTGCGCCAGTTGTCACGACCTCACCAAAGCCGGAACCGATCGCCGGGTTCACTCAACTGGCATTAAAGGTCAGCAGGGATTTATCAACGCACCAACCGTTCTCAACGCCAGTCTCAATTTCAAACAGTTTTGGAATGGACGAGCGGAAACCATAGAATCCCAAATTGATGGTCCGGTTTCCACTTCCTTTGAGATGGGGTCAAACTGGCCGGAAGTTATTGGGAAGTTGCAAGCATCTGGGTATGTCGGTGCATTTGAGCGGCTATATCACGACGGAATCACCGCCGACAACATCAAAGATGCGATTGTTGCCTTTGAACGTTCTCTGTATACTCCCAATTCTCGCTTCGACAAATTTCTTCGTGGAGATGCCAATGCCCTGACATCTCAGGAGAAAGAAGGGTATCGCCGGTTCAAGGCAAATGGCTGTGTCTCCTGTCATCAAGGCATTCTGCTAGGAGGCAATATGTTCCAAAAATTTGGGGTGTTCGGTGATTATTTCCATGACCGTGGCAACGTCACCAGTACAGATTTAGGACGCTTTAATGTGACTGGAAAAGAAGAGGACCGCTACGTCTTTAAAGTGCCAAGTCTACGCAATGTAGCGCTCACTCCTCCTTACTTCCACGACGGCGCGGCTGCAACACTGGACCAGGCAGTCAAAGTTATGGTCAAGTATCAGCTCGGTCGCCAAGTGAATCAACAGGATATCGATCTGATCATCAAATTTTTAGTGACCCTTACAGGCGAGGTGGCGGAAGCATCCACATGAAACCAAATCTACCCAGGCTTTTAAGGATTGCCGGTCCGCTGCTCTTACTCGCATTTTTGCTCGTTCGAGGTTTTTCTGTTGATTCTGAGCAACATCAGCAGTATCGCCGCACCATTGCTCAGCAATTAACGAAAGATGCGATTGTCAATCAAACTGTACTGAAAGCGCGTTATGCTCTGTTGACCTCCTACGACCCTCTCGTCAGAGCCGTTGCCGATGAAGGGACGCTACAGCAGAACTTGCAGCAGATTCCAAATTTTATCGGCGGTCGCGATCAGCAAGACATCCAGCAGTTATTGACCCAAAACGGTGATCTTTTCAAACGCAAGGAAGAGTCAATCGAGCGATTCAAATCGCAAAACGCCCTGCTGAAAAACTCGCTTACATACTTGCCATTCTTAGTGCAAGAACTCCGGCAGGAGGCACCGAATGTTCATCTTCAGGACCTGTTGGACAATGTGCTGCGCTACAGCGTCTCATCCGACAGAGAGATGATCCCCAATATCAACGCCCAGATGGCCCAAGTTGAGAAGCAGCTACAGCCCGCCGGGGGTAAGGGTGCTTTAGCGCTTGTTCATACTCGCATCATCGTTGATAATAAGCCGCAGGTCGATCAGCTCACACAGGAGATCCTCAAGCTGCCAACCGCCGAAGGCATCAGTCGTCTAGAGGCAGTCTACGAACAGCACTATCAAACAGCAATCCAAACGGCCAACCTGTATCGACTACTGGCCTATGGCTGGCTATTGGCGATACTGGGCACAGTTGCCTATTTCGTCATCACCAAACTGCGGCAGTCGGAACAACGGACCGGCAGAATTTTAGAGAGCATTACCGATGCGTTCATCGCTCTCAATCGTCAGTGGCAAATTACCTACATTAACTCTCAAGCGGCTGAGATTCTGCAACAGAAACCTGTTCAACTCCTTAAGCAGGACTTTTGGCAAATTTTCCCAGACGATCTGGGATACCGCCATGCTGAGAGCTATCGGCGTGCCGTGACTGAAAAATCTATTGCCACCTTCGAAAATTACTATTCGCCTACAGATAGCTGGCTGGAGATTCGAGCTTATCCTGGTGCAGAGGGACTTTCCATCTTCTTGCGGGATATTACAGAGCGGAAAAAAGCAGAGGAACAGCTGCGTCAACGAACGGCGCAGTTGGGAGTCACGATGAAGGTGGCGGAAGAAGCGCGAACTAAGGCAGAGGAGGCAAGCCGCACGAAGAGTGAATTCTTAGCCAACATGAGCCACGAGCTGCGGACACCGTTGAATGCCATTATCGGCTACAGCGAGATGTTGGAGGAGAATGCTGAGGATACAGGGCAAGAAGACTTTGTTCCAGATATTCGGAAGATTCAAGGAGCTGGGAAACATCTTTTGCATCTTATTAATGACGTCTTGGATCTGTCTAAAATTGAAGCCGGTCGCATGGAGCTGCACCTAGAAACCTTTGCGATTATCCCCTTGATTAAAGACGTTGTCTCCACTATTCAACCGCTAGCGGAGGAAAATACGAACACCCTCACTGTCACATGCCCCAACAACATTGGTGCTATGCACACCGATAAGACCAAAGTGCGGCAGATCTTGTTTAACCTATTGAGCAATGCCAACAAGTTTACAAGTCAGGGGAAGATCACCCTCAGTGTAGAGAAAGTTAAACCAGACAATAAAGATAGCTGGATTCATTTCAAAGTACTCGATACCGGGATTGGAATGACTCCAGAGCAACTATCAAGAATCTTTAAAGCCTTTACTCAAGCCGACTCCTCAACTACTCGTAAATACGGTGGAACTGGCTTGGGTCTGTCTATCACTGAGCAGTTTGTCAGTATGATGGGGGGAAGAGTCACCGTTGAAAGTGAATACGGTCGCGGGACAATGTTCGCAATCGAGTTACCCCAGTCAGTCGGCACTAAGCGGGTACCTCCTGCTCCTAACAGCGATCAGCTTCAACCGCTTCCGGTGCGGCAGGACTACACTGGAACGGTACTCGTCATTGATGACGACCTCAATGCCCGTGAAATTCTACAGCGTTTCCTAGGAAATGCAGGCTACCGAGTCGCCTGTGCGGACAATGGTTTGCAGGGTTTGCGTCTTGCTGAAGAACTCCAGCCGGATGCCATTACCCTTGACGTTATGATGCCAGAAATGGATGGATGGGCTGTTCTGACAGCGCTGAAAGAAAATCCAGCGGTGGCAAATATTCCGGTGATTTTGCTAACAATTGTCGATGATGAGAATTTGGGCTACACCCTAGGAGCAGCAGACTATCTCACGAAGCCAATTGACCGCGATCGCCTGCTGGCAATTTTGAGAAAGTATCAAGCTTCGTCTAACCGCTCGGTTTTGGTAATCGATGACGACGACTGTTCCCGTGGAACGATGTGTCGTCTGTTGAAGCGTGAGGGCTGGCTCACTCGCGAATCTGAGAACGGTCGCCAAGCGTTAGAGGCATTACAGACGCAGCTACCAAAACTGATTCTGCTTGATTTAATGATGCCAGAAATGGATGGATTTGACTTCATCCAAGAACTGCGCCAGCGACCGGCATGGCGATCAATCCCAGTCATTGTTGTGACAGCTAAAGACTTAACGGCAACAGAACGTAAACAGCTCGGTGATGCCGTTCAGAGCTTTCATCAAAAAAGCAGATTCGACGATCAGGAACTGCTGGCTGAAATTCACGAATTTGTCTCGATCACGAAGTAGAAGAATAGTTTTGAATCATGAGTTTTGAGTTGAAGAAGTTAAGAAATTTATAACTCACAACTCACAACTCATAGCTCAAAATTGCTTCTTGCCTCAGATCTCTTTACTGCTTCAATTCAAAACTCATAACTCATAACTCAAAACTATTTCTCTTCTATGGATCGTCGTACATTCCTCACCTGGGTTGGTGTCAGTTGGGTAGCTAGCTCACTGCCAGTGGCGCTTGCCGCTTGCAGTAATCAGACTAGTGAACCCGTAGCTCCTGCTGCAAATACAGAAACGTCTAAAGTAAGCTCCCGAGGGGATGGGTTTATCGAAGCAGGGACAATACAAGATTTGAACAAGACTGGACGCCTCCTGCAAAAACAGCCCTCAGATAAATCGGTACTGGTTGTTCAAGACCCCACCGCTCCAAAAACTCTACATGCCTTCGAGGCAGTTTGTACCCACCAAGGCTGTGAAGTTGATTGGCGAGCCGACGAGCAGCACATCTTTTGTCCGTGTCATGGTTCAACATTCAATCCTGATGGCACCGTGCTGCATGGACCAGCAGCGCGACCCTTAAAACGCTACGAAACCAAAGTTGAGGGAAATACAGTTCTGGTGAAATTAACTCATTCCACGCCTTAAGGCTGGAAATTGCGTGTTGTTGGTTGTTGGTTGTAACAACTAACAACTAATCAACAACTAACTACTAACAACCAATAACTATCTATGGCAAAAATTTTGTTAGTGGAAGACAACGAATTGAATCGGGACATGCTTAATCGGCGGCTGCAACGCCGAGGGTATGAGGTTCTACTTGCCGTTGACGGTGCTGAAGCCGTCTCAATGGCAACGTCTGTAAAACCTGACCTGATTTTGATGGATATGAGCTTACCAGTTATGGATGGTTGGGAAGCCACACGCACCTTAAAAGCGGATAAAAAAACTTCTGACATACCCATCATTGCCTTGACTGCCCATGCCATGATCGGGGATCGAGAAAAAGCTCTGGCAGCCGGTTGTGATGATTACGACACCAAGCCAGTAGAGTTTAGACACCTCCTCCATAAAATTGAGACTTTGTTAGCTAGTCATTCCCAGCCCAATACATTCTTTCCAAAAGAGATATCGAAGTTTCAACTTGAACAACTAGCGGTTTCGGAAGTGGTACAGCATCAACAACCACCTAACGTGATCGAGAATGCAGCGTCGTCTATTCAGATTAAGCAACAGCTTCAACAACAAGTATCTACCAACCTTACCGGAAAGCTACTAGTTGTAGACGACAACGAAGAAAACCGAGACATGCTCAGTCGGCGTTTAGAGCGCAAGGGGTACTCCGTCATTGTCGCTGACAGTGGTGAGGCAGCTCTGGAGATTGTTGCTCAAGAAAACATCGATCTCGTACTGCTCGATGTCATGATGCCTGGAATCAGTGGCTTTGAGACATTGAAACGGATCCGCCAAACGCACTCCCAATCCCGTCTACCTGTTGTGATGGTTACAGCTCGGGATAAAGAGGATGATACCGTCCAAGCCTTTACTTTAGGGGCCAATGACTATATTACTAAACCAATTGATTTTGCAATTGCCATAGCCCGTATTCAAGCGCAGTTAGCAACACTACAGGCGGCACGCCAACAAGTCGTAGAAGCGACACAGCAACAAGCCTCTGCTATGGCCTTTAAGCGATCGCAATCAGACTTGCCAGTGCTTCAACATGCATCACAAATACGCCCACAAGCTAGAGATATTTCTGTAGGGGATTCTTTAGGGGAACGTTATCAAGTTACCCACATCCTTACAGAAGAGTTGTTTCGGCAAACGCTCGTCGTTCGGGACCTTCAACAGCCAGAACAACCCCTGTACGTGCTAAAGAGGCTCCAGTTAAGGACTGAGCAGCAAAGCCTTTTCGATCTGGCTAGTCAATCTTTTACTTCAGAGGTCAAGACATTCAGACCGATCAGCCAGCATGCTCGCATTTCGACCCTACTGAATTACTTTACAAAAGAACAGAACTTCTACTTGGTGCAAGAATTCGTGGATGGTTCTTTGCTGGCGGATCGGTTAGCAAGAAATGAACCATTGCAGCTACTTGACGTGCTGAAGCTGACAAGAGATATCCTGTCAATCTTAACATACTTTCACAAAAGACAATTAATTCATTCTGATATTCACCCTAGCAATCTCCTGTACCGCAAGCATGATGGTGAGTTGTTTCTGACTGATTGCGGCATTACTAAACGGCTACTCACCCAGCTTGGACAGTACTCCTCTCAGCACCGTGAATTGCTGAGCAACCAGCAAGAGTATGTGCCCCTGGAATATCGACAGCCGGGACTTAGCAGTGATATTTATGCTGTTGGAATGATTGCATTGCAGGCTCTGACGGGGAGAGATCCCCAAGAGTTAGTCAACCCTACCACAGGTGAATTAAGATGGCGCAATTATGTACAAGTTAGAGAGGGTGTAGCCAAATTTTTAGATAAGTTGGTTTGTCGAGATCGTCAAGAGCGCTACTCCTCAATCCCACTAGCACTCGAACATGTGAACTTTCACATTAAACTTCTCTCCATCCTGGTGTAGTACTAATTCAAAGGAACAAATTCACTGGGCCTCAGCATTGTATTGCTTGATCAATGCCTCAATTAGCACTTGTGGATCGGTCGTCTCAATGCCCAGTTGCTGGGCAACTAGCTGACGAAAGTGACCATCCTGCTCCAACAATACGAGTAACTCATCAACGGTGACGGCTTGGACTGCTCCTTCCTGGACATTCTCCATTCCCTCTTGAGCCACTACAGGACCTGCATCTGGCCCATCATAATCCCACACTGGTTCCCCAGGATTCCGGGTCAGCAACTGCATCCCGATATCATAGGCAGCTTCCCCAACTTCCCCACAGCCAAGCTCACCGAGCTGCACGAAGCGTGCTGCCAACTCATTATTTGGTGCGGGTGAAGCTAGCAATCTTGCTCCAAAACGCCGCAGCCACTCCACCCATTGTTCGTCTGGAACGCGATTCTGTACATTTCTCAGCCACTTCAGCGCCCACTCTTGCCCTCGACCCTGACGCACTCCTTCTAGCAACTGGGTGAAGAGAAATTCGAGATCTGTGTCATCTAAGGGTGGAGGTGGTGCCTGATGATTCTCTACCACTTTCTTTGCTGAGACAGTGGCCGGTGTCTGTCCTCTGCCAAACAACTGCTGAAACCACCGCACCAACTGCTGCCAAATCCGCTTTAACATCTACTTAAGCTCGAGCGCATCTATATAATCTTAATGAGTTTGGAGTTCGGAGTTTGGAGTTGTAGGGGCGACTTGGTAGGTCGCCCAGAATTGTTTTCCTCAGTGTTTGCTCCAAGATCCACTCTCGCACCTGACTAAACGGTTTAGAATGGCGATGTCTTTTTGATTGTGTGTAGTGCGAATCTGCTTCTCCCTGCCGATGTTTACCAGTTCCATGCCTAAACGAGTCAAATAAGCCTTTTGCTCATCGGCGCTGACTTTGCTAATACTAAGAGCATCCACGTTCTGGAGAAAAGACTTTTGCTCATTAAGACTGAACATCTTCACCAAGGAACTGACCACGTAACGCTGTTCCGGACGGCCCGTTTGCACAAGTTGGGCAATCGGTTGATTGAGGAGGGCGTCTTCCTGTTGCTGAGAAAGGTGTTGCCGCAACCACGCCTCAGAGGTGGATATTGGCAAATCGGTGGATTTCTCATCGACCTTAGCGAAGGCATGGGCTTCTGCATATGAAACCCGTCCATCTTTGTTGTAGTCAGCAGAAGCAACCAACTTGCCGGTGCGATCGCGTCCGCTCAAACCAGCAAAGAAACTCGAACTATAGTCTCGATAATCAGCTTCGTCAACAGCTGGTGTACAGCCAACAGAAGGTCGAGTTTTGACGGTGGCGAAGAAACCACAACGAGTCTGCAAAGCGACCGGGCGGTTAGGGTTCCCTCCTTGGTATATTAAGTTAGCAAAGGAACCTGAAAAGCACTGAGCCATCATTGTCACAACGGATGTTTGAGGCGGCATTTTGTCTAGAATTTGAGCTAATTGCCTCACACTGAGTGGTTGCTCATTCCACAGATAAAGGGAATTGTTATCCAGGTCTTGTTCGTTTGGCGATCCATGCCCTGTGAAGTAGAAAAATAGCGGGTTACTATTCAACCGCCCTACCTGCTGGAAGTAGCGCTGTAGGTTAGTTATGGTGGCTGCACCGTTAAGGCCGGGAATTTTTGGTGCTTTAAAATGCTCCCGCCCCTGGTTATCTATGTAGCGAACGGTACTGCCCTCGTTACCGTTCGCAAAAAAAGTATCTCCATGGCTGTATCCTAAGCTCCGCAGCGTGCGCTGAAAGTAAAGCAGATTCTTTTCCAAGGCAATCTCGTTGTTGTCAGGATTAGGACCACCACCGACAGCCAGGAAATTGGGCGCTTCACGCTGACAAGCTTGCCCTGGTGGTTTGAGTGGAGCGCGACTCACTGGAACGCCAGGAAGTGGAGTAAAAATCACCACTCCACAAGTAAAAATACTCAAAAACCGATAGCTCCATAAATAATTCAACATAATTAAACCTCCTTCCCCCTTTTTCGCCTTTCGCCTTTCGCCTTTCGCCTTTTCCCTTTCTTAGTCACCTTTATCCTAGATATAGGGAACTTTTTTAAACCAATGTCCTACGAGCCGCTGCATCACAAGTATCGCCCCCAGACCTTTGCTGATCTGGTGGGTCAAGAGGCGATCGCCACCACTCTCACCAATGCTATCCGTCAGGAGCGAATTGCCCCAGCCTATCTGTTCACTGGTCCCAGAGGAACCGGCAAAACCTCCAGTGCCCGGATTTTGGCAAAGTCCCTTAATTGTCTTTC
>CAXUIV010000030.1:0-18260 GCA_964250875.1 uncultured bacterium | reverse complement strand
GATGATAATCAGGTCATTCGAGAACTGCGTCGGTGGGTGAGAAGCCAAGACACTTAAACCGACGCTGAACTTGTCGAACTCGCTTACAAATGCTACGAGTAAAGATACACTCACTGTTTGCCGCTCTTGTCGGCTGTCCTACATATGTTTGATGGTTTCTGGGATAATATCTCTCGCTACCCCCGCTACTTCGTTGCTATCATCTTGGGGGTGTTTATAAACGCAGTTGCTCCACTAGCACCGCTATTCAAGCGTCCGTTAACGGCGACTGCCCTGATCGGTTTGTCTGTCGGAGTCTTCGTCTTCGTCACTTTCACCCTCCGGGCCATGCTCGGTCTAAGCGCGAGCTAAACTAGGGCAATAAACTAGGACAATAGAGAGGTATTGCCTCCACTCGATGGCGACGGAATATTTCCGCTATAAATCGCCAAGTGCCCAGTTCAACAGATGATTGCAACCTATTGTAAGGAGGCATAGCTATGGCTACAGATCGTCGTGTTTCCCGTGTCGCTGAATCGATTAGACGCGAAGTTAGCCAAATGCTACTTCACGGCATCAAAGATGACCGTGTGGGTGCAGGTATGGTTAGCGTCACCGATGTGGATGTCTCTGGCGACTTACAGCACGCCAAAATCTTTGTCAGTATCTATGGCACCGATGAAGCCAGAGCGGAGACGATGGCGGGCTTGAGGTCGGCAACAGGCTATGTGCGCAGTGAATTAGGACAACGGGTTCGCCTGCGCCGGACGCCAGAAGTTGTTTTTCAGGAAGACCGCTCGATTGAGCGTGGAACTAAGGTTCTATCGCTGCTCAACCAGCTGAACCAAAACCGGACTGATGAGCCGGTAGAGGGAGATGAGGCTACCTGATCTAGACACTCTATCGCTGCCGGAACAAGTAGCTCAGATGGTTGTGGTACGGGCTTCTGGCTATTTGTTTGACCACCAAATTCAATATCCAGACTGGGAACCACCAGCAGCAAAGCTCAGGTACTGGTTAGAGCAGTTGAATGTTGGTGGGGTAATTTTGCTAGGCGGCAGTGCGATTGAAATTGCTCTTAGGTCACAGCAACTCCAAGACTGGGCGAAAACTCCTCTGCTGATTGCAGCCGATATAGAAGAAGGCGTGGGCCAACGCTTTGCGGGAGCAACTTGGTTGCCGCCACCAATGGCGATCAGCTCCATTGCGCGCCGAGACTTCAGTCGGGGTCAGCATTATGCTGAACAGATGGGAGCAGTCGTGGCTCAAGAAGCGTTGGCAATTGGAATCAACTGGCTACTCGCGCCAGTTGTGGATGTTAATAACAATCCTGATAACCCAGTTATTAATGTCCGAGCGTTTGGCGAAAACACACCGGAGGTCAGCCAGCTAGCTACAGCCTTTATTCGCGGTGCTAAAGCCTATGAGGTGTTGACGACTGCCAAGCACTTTCCAGGGCATGGTGACACGGCAATCGATTCGCATCTGGATTTGCCGGTCTTGCTGCATTCATCCTCTCGACTAGCTGAGGTTGAGTTACCACCCTTTACAGCAGCGATCGCCGCTGGCGTGGATGCAGTTATGAGTGCCCACCTGCTAATTGAGTGCTGGGATGCTGAACGACCAGCAACGCTATCTGAGCGAATTTTAACCCAGCAGTTGCGGCAACGTTTGGGCTTTGAGGGCTTGATTGTTACAGACGCCTTGGTCATGGGGGCGATCGCCCGTCGCTATGGTTCTAACGAAGCCCCGGTCTTAGCTGTAGAAGCAGGAGCGGATATTCTGTTAATGCCAGTTGACCCAGAAGGAGCAATCCAGGCGGTGTGTGAGGCAGTTACAACTGGCCGCATTTCATCAAAGCGAATTCGGACTTCTGTAGAGCGCATCTGGCAAGCCAAGCGTAAAGTGAATTGTGGCGATCCACCCGCTCGACTCTATCAAAAACTGGCTCAGAGCGACTCACTCAGGTTAGCTGATGATATCTTGCAGGCATCCCAGGTCGTTCGTGGCTCCCCTCTACAACTCAAGCCTTCTGATAGCTGTTCGGTCAACCTGATTGTAGTGGATGATCCACTGACGTGTGACTTCTTGAGTCGGCATACTCCAGCGATCGCTCTTCCAACCAAGCTAGGCTACACGACTCGCATAAGCCATAGCTCAGAGCGTTCACCCACTGGAAATGCCTTTGCTCGACTCGATACATCAATAGCTACCACATTTGATTGCCCTACTTTGCTACAGCTATTTATCCGAGGCAATCCGTTTCGGGGTAGTGCTGGCCTCACGCAAGCTCAGGACTGGCTCCAAAGCCTGTTAGAGTCGGGAAATTTACAGGCATTAGTCATATACGGCAGCCCCTACCTAAGTCAATTTCTCTTGGCGCTGCCATCAGAAATGCCCTGTGTGTTCTCGTATGGACAGATGCCAACAGCCCAGGAAATTGCACTGAAAACATTATTCGGCATTTGAGGTTTACTACCTGAGGTTAGATTTTTATCTAGCTTGAAGATTTTTGTGAGGCTTAATAAGTTCTTAATCTCCTCATAAACTAGTAAAGCTACGATGAACGTATCTCAAATGGCCTATAGGTAAGCGTATCAGAGATAATGAGCCGTTTGATTTATCAAGATTCAGTGACAATCGCAACGTTTTTTAATACAATTCAAGATGAGACAGAGTCACAATGAAAATTGTTTGGTATAGTCAGCTACATTATTTAGCGGCAGATTCTTAGTAATCGTCTGCACTTTAGTTTTGGGGTGAGAACAATGAGTTTGAACACAGTGCCTTATATCCAGTACTCTTTAGAAGTTATCCAAGACGAAGCACGTCAGCTAGTGTACAAGGGGGTGATTGGCCGACAGCAGCCAATTTATACTCTCTGCCAATACATTCCTGCACGTGAGTGGGCTGGTGTCGAGTGCGAGTTAGAAAAGTGTGATTTTCTCCTGCGTGATCGGGTCGGCGACCTGATCGGTTGTGAAGAATGGGACAACGATTAATACCATTTTGGACTTTGGATTGAACTAATCAGTTTCGAGCTGGGGCTTTAGTCTGAGAGCTGACAGCTTTTAGGATGGGCCTGATTCAGAGCCTCGCAGCTTCTCAAGTTCTGCACGTATGGCAGCAATTTGGGCAGTTAACTCCTGTAATTCCAACTCTGCACTAGTGGGTTGCACAGGCTGTTCATTAGGCGTGGCAGAGGCGGTATCAGAGGAGTCGGTTGGTGTCGGACCAGCTGACTGGTCTCGTGTCAACAGGCTATCGACGAAATTACGAGCTTCTTGCTCTGTCATCTCTCCTTTCAGCGCCCATTCTTGTGCTAGCTGGCTTAGCTCTGACTCAAGCGCAGAGATGTTTTGGATGCGCTTTTGCGGATCTTGCAAGGTTTCGACCAAGGAGGCAGTCGCGCCTAGAGTGACGCGAAACCCCTGCTGTAGTAACTGGGTCAAATCATCTGGGTTCATGATGTTTGCTCTCGTAAGGTTAGTAAGTCGCAGTTTCTCAGCCTGCGTGGTCCAAATACTGATTGAGGTCTTCAATCACCTGCGTCAGTTCAGCTTCGGTTGTCAAGCGAGTGCTAGCGTCCCGGAGGGTAATCAGAACTTTGGCCGCAAACGGGCTGGGCCAAATATTAGGATTGCAGAAAATTTCTAGAAAGACATTACCAGTGTGCTGATATTCCATTGCTGGTTGAGGACTTGCTTTAACACCCGGACTCGCTTTGGCACTGGCAGTTTTGAGGCGTTCCATCAATTGAGCAATCGCCGCTTGTAATTCTTTTGCTGCTTGAGGTGAGAAGCTAAACGAGACAGAACCCTCAACGAGGTTCAGAGTCAGCTGATTTGGGGACATGACTATCTATCCAAATATCCTGCTACCCAATGTTACCTGTGAGGCGGCACTCCTTTTTGTTGCGAGCAATCAGTGTCTACTACAGCAACATGCAAGCAAATGTAGAGACGTTACATGTAACGTCTCTCGCGTTTGTAGCTCAAACAGGTTTGCTACATCCAAATCAGCCTAGATCAATTTGATCGCTCGGAGGCCGAAAAGCAGTGCTACAGCCACGGCAAAGGCTCCACCCAGCATTAAAAGGTAAGATATCACTGCAAACATTTAGGTTTCTCCTCTAGAATCGGTCAAGATTATGTGTGTTGAAGTAGAATACAGCGTCAGGGTGCCAGTTAATTAGGCTCTTACCATGCACGTTATTAATGTTAATCTACCGCAGGAAGCTTACAAAATTGCGATCTCCACTGAAGGTTTAGACTGGCTTGGTCAAGGAATGACCGGGCTAAATTTAGGCAAGAAAGTCCTGGTGGTTTCCAACCCAACAATCTTTCGGCAATATGGTCAGAGTGTGCGCGCCTCCCTCGAATCAGTTGGGTTTGAGGTTGCTATTTGCACCTTGGCACCGGGTGAACGCTACAAAACTTTAGCCTCCGTTCAAAAAATTTATGACGCAGCCTTGGCAAATCGCCTTGAACGCTCTTCAACTCTTGTCGCCTTGGGTGGTGGCGTGATTGGCGATATGACTGGTTTTGCTGCTGCTACCTGGCTGCGCGGGATTAATTTTGTGCAGGTACCGACCACACTTTTGGCAATGGTTGATGCGGCAGTTGGCGGCAAAACCGGAGTTAACCATCCTCAAGGCAAAAACCTGATTGGGGCCTTCCATCAACCCCGGCTGGTTTTGATTGATCCACAGGTACTAAGTACTCTCCCAAGGAGGGAGTTTCGTGCTGGTATGGCAGAGGTTATTAAGTACGGCGTCATTTGGGATGCTCTACTGTTTGAGCAGATGGAACTGTGCGATCGCCTTGACCACTTGCGTTACTTAAGTGAAGATTTATTACAGCAGATCTTAATCCGTTCTTGTCAAGCCAAAGCAGACGTTGTCAGCAAGGATGAAAAAGAAGCTGGCCTTCGAGCAATCCTTAACTACGGCCATACGATTGGTCATGCAGTAGAGAGCCTAACGGGTTATCGGTCCGTTAATCACGGTGAAGCTGTGGCGATCGGTATGGTAGCAGCAGGCGCTCTAGCTGTTGATCTCCAGTGGTGGCAGCGAGACTCGCAGCAACGGCAGCTAAAGCTGATTCAAAAAGCTGGACTACCTACCCAATTACCACCAGGATTAGATATTGAAGCAATATTAGACGCTTTACAAACTGACAAGAAAGTTAAGGCAGGACGAGTGCGCTTTGTTCTGCCGACTCAGATTGGTGCAGCTGATGTAACTGACCAAGTACCAGCCGACGCCATTCGGCAGGTGTTGCAAAGGCAATCAAGTTAAGAGTTTTGAGTTTTGAGTTTTGAGTTAATAGTTCTGAGTTCTGGATTTTGAGTTTTAAGTTAAAGACAAGAAGTTTTAATTCACATCTGTTTTTGGCGTTTCTAAATCGAGAGATGAATAGCAAATCATCCCCCAACTCAGCAACGTCCTATTTTTACTTCTTCAATTCAAAACTCAAAACTCAAAACTCAAAACTATCTACTAAACCTGATCTGCGGGGTCGCCGTAGGGGTCTTCGCTGGCTGGGCTAACATCTCCAAATCCTGAGTCTCCACCTTGGTTAGCAGGGTCGCCGTAGGGGTCTTCGCTAGCTGGACGGACGTCACCAAATCCTTGGTTAGCAGGGTCGCCGTAGGGGTCTTCGCTGGCTGGGCTAACGTCACCGAATTGACCTTCTCCTATTTGATTTGCTGGATCGCCGTAGACATCTTCACTGGCTGGGCGAATATCCCCTTGCTCGCCTTCGTCAGGACCAAGAATAGCGTCCTTCATTTTTCGCAAAAAGCCGTCTACCATGATGTACTCCTTATGATTTCATCCTGAGACAACTGTAAGGATAGTCTTTATATATCCTATATAGCTGTTGCGTCTTCTGTGTACCCTGGCCGGTCGCACGCCTGCTTAATCATCCAGTTCTTAGACTGCTTATTCGGCACCGCTAGCGTTACTGCGCTGTACCTAAACCACTCAAATCTCGGCCCCTGCTTGTATCGCCGTTGTATCCCTTAAAGTCGCGGTATTGTTGCGCCTGGTCCTCTGGAACACGAACTCCACCTGCTGGCGGGGTGACATAGTGAGCGCGGTGCTGGGCATCGCGGTAGTAAACGCGCCCGTTCTTAGAAAGATAGTACTTCCCATTTTGACCTTCTGCTGCCTTTTTCTGATGCTGCCTGTAGAGATAGTAAAGCGCAGCAGCCCCGACCAGTACCACCCCTGCTTTTTGCGCGTTGTTCAGGCCCTTCTTTTTCTCAACTGGAGCGGCAGCACCGGAAGCAGCAGTAGATACTGTGCCACCATGAGTATCATCAACAGGTGGTGGGACATTAGCGCTTTTCTGTCCGCCGCAGCCAGCGATAGGCAACCACAGTAAAGATGTGAGCATTATTGCTATAGGACCCGAACCTTTTCCACGCTCTAGGTAATTTGTTTTCATAAGATGTTTTTTTCTCCCTACGTTACATTAAGTTATGCATAGTCTCTAACCCCGCGCCAACTGATTGTTAGGACATTGAGACAGCTCAGCGCTAACGTTAGCAGACTGTTTGACTCAATATTGATGGAAGTTTGCCTGAATTCCATCTTGCCCTAGGTAGAAGTTCTTCAGTTTCAGACTATACCCGGCACACTAGTCAAGACAAGAAAAGCAGCAGTAGATGACTAAAAAACGTAGAAACGTTGAGCAGATTCAGCAGATTGCTCAAGAAACTTTTGGATATGATCACCTACGTCCAGGACAGCAAGAAGTCATTCAGGCGGTTCTTGATGGTCGCGACACTCTAGCAGTCATGCCTACAGGTTCAGGAAAATCAGCAATCTACCAGATTGCCGCGCTGTTTCTTCCCGGTCCCACGCTCGTTATTTCCCCTCTGCTTGCTCTTCAAAGGGACCAGATGGAAGCGATTAAGGAGCAAATAGCTACAGCAGCCGTACTAAATTCTGCCATCTCTGACTCTGAGCGGCAGCAGGTGTTTGAGGATTTAGAACAGGAACTAGAGTTTCTCTTTCTGGCACCAGAGCAACTTAACAAGGCGGAGGTACTTGCCAAGATCAAGGCAGCACAACCTTCGCTGTTTGTGGTTGATGAAGCCCACTGTATCAGTGAATGGGGCCATGATTTCCGTCCTGACTACTTGCGGCTTGGTACTGTTGTTGAAGAACTCGGTCATCCCACTGTTTTGGCATTGACAGCTACTGCCTCACCCCTCATCCGTGATGAGATTGTGGCACGGCTAAGAATGAATGACCCGCATGTCGTTGTGCGAGGATTTGACCGACCTAATATCTGGTTGGGCGTCGAGTCGTTCTACGATGAATCAGAAAAGCGTACCGCCCTAGTCAACCGTGTTACTGCTGCTGAGAAGCCCGGTATTGTCTACGCCGCCACCCGCAAGCGCACGGAAGAAATATCTGAAGCGCTCCAGGAGAAGGGAGTCAAAGCTGTTCATTACCATGCAGGAATGAAGACAAAGGAACGTGAACAGGTTGAAACAGCGTTTTTAACGGATGAGGTGGAGGTCATTGTCGCTACTACAGCTTTTGGCATGGGGATAGATAAGCCAAATGTCCGCTTTGTCTTTCATTACGACATTAGTGATTCCGTTGATTCGTACTACCAAGAAATAGGTCGGGCTGGACGTAATGAGGAGAAGGCCCAGGCAATTTTGTTCTACTGTCCGGATGACCTTAAACTTCGCCGTTTCTTTGCCAGCGGTGGTCAAATAGAGTTTGAGCAGGTGTTGCAGGTTGTCGAAGCTGTGCAAGAAGCAGAGGAGCCAGTTGAACTGGAAGATTTGCTGCAAAGTACAGATTTATCCCAATCAAAAGTGATAAAAGCACTGAGCCGTCTGGAAGAAGTAGATGCAGTTGAGATCCTATCAACTGGTGAAGTCGTTTCTACCGGGGCTGTTGACCAAGAGACGGCAGCGACGGCGGCGACTCGTGCCCAAGAAAGACGACAACAATTTCAGCGATCGCGTCTAGAGATGATGCGGGGCTACGCTGAGGTGCAGCACTGTCGCCGTGAGTACCTGCTCAACTACTTCGGTGAACCGCTGGACAAGCCTTGTGGATTTTGTGACAACTGTAAGGCTGGCATTGCGGTGGAGGAAGGCAATCAGCCCTTTCCACTCAATGCCTATGTTGTGCATACACACTTTGGCAAAGGGCACGTTATGCGCTATGAGGGCGATAGAATGGTTATTTTGTTTGACTCAGTAGGATACAAAACTCTGGCTGTTGATCTCACAATTCAGCAGGGGCTACTCAAGCAGATAGGTTAATTAGAAGAATGAAATCAGCGTTAAACCTTACTGTCTCCCTAACAGGATATAACCTGATACCCCTCTAGAAAGAAACGATCGCCTCTTCAATTTACTAAAGTAGAGAAAAGAACAAAAATAATACGACAGGCTGGAGGATTTATATCGTTGGTCACAACTGAAGCGCAGGCTATAGCAGTTACTGAGACCCCCCAACTGGTCCAGCTTGAGGATGTACGTTACCAGATTGCTCACTGGATTCCGGGGCGTCTCCGCATTCGTATTCCTCGACTGGCATATGATTCGGAGTATGCTGCCAAACTCAACTACTTGATCGAGTCTTTAAACGTTACCAATGTGCGCATCAGTCCAGCATCTATGTCATTGGTAGTCGAATATCATTCTGAAATCGGTGCGGGTGCGAGCGCTACATTGAAAGAGCAGATTTTGACTGCTATTCAGAAAGCACCCTTTATCGATTCCATACCAGAAACAAATGTAGAAGAATTATCCAGCCACGAAATTAACTACGGCGAGCGACTGGGTTTGCCCATTCTTGGTCTGCTGTTGGGTTTGAGTTCTATGGCTGGATTGCCAATTCCTGGTGTAGTTATCGGCACCGTGATTTTTGCTGGAGCTATGCCTGTTTTTCAGCGGGCGCTCGATGCGATTCAGCAACAGCGGCAGCTTAACATTGATTTTCTTGACGGCTTGGCAATTTCACTCCAGGCTCTTCAGGGAAGATATTTTCCTCCAGCATTCATGCTCAGTTTAATCGAGTCAGGCGAGATCATTCGAGACCTAACTGCTCGTGGCACCGAGCGTGCATCCCTTGACTTGCTGGATTGCTTGGGCAAATATGCCTTGGTGGAACGAGACGGAAAAGAAGTACAAATACCACTCAAGCAGGTGATACACGGCGATAAAGTTGTCGTCTATCCCGGCGATCAAATTCCTGTAGACGGCGTCATCCTGCGCGGCACCGGCTTGGTAGACCAGTGTAAGCTAACAGGTGAGTCAGTGCCTGTGACTCGTTCAGAAGGTGATGAAGTCTTTGCTTCTACTATGCTGGTTGATGGTAATTTGAGCATTCTGGTAGAGAAGACTGGCAATAACACGCGCGCTGGCGTGATCGTGGCGCTGATGCAGTCGGCACCTGTACATGACACTCGGGTGGAGAATTACGCTGCCACGGTGGCTAATCAGGCGGTAGTACCAACCCTCCTGATAGGAGGTGCCGTTTTTGGCTTTACTGGCGACTTGAGTCGAGCATCCGCACTGCTAACGCTCGACTTGGGCACTGGCATTCGAATTTCTGTGCCAACGACAATTTTGTCAGCCTTGACTTATGCAGCTCGTAATGGAGTGTACATTCGTAGCGGTCGCGCTATCGAAATTCTTGCCCGAATTGATACCGTCGTATTTGATAAGACAGGTACCCTGACTCAGGGTCGAGCTGGAATTGTAGGCATTGAAACCACTGATGCTGGAGTGCCAGCACTAAAAGTGCTGAGTTTAGCAGCATCAGCCGAGCAGGGTTTGACCCATCCAGTAGCCGAGGCAATCGTCCGTCATGCCAGAGACACTGGCGTTGACACATCGGAGTGCGAAGACTGGGAGTACAAGGTGGGAATGGGCGTTATTACCACCATAGAGGGGCAAAGGATATTAGTCGGCAGTAAGCGCCTCATGGCGCAAGAAAACATTGATTTAGAGACCTTCAATCAGCAGCATCCCGACATTAATTCGGGAAGTCATTCCCAAGTGTATGTAGCTGGGAATGGGCAGTTGCTGGGGTTGATTTTGTACAGTGATCCACCACGTCCAGAAAGCGCTGGTGTGTTAGCTCAGCTGGGTGCTGAGGGTATAACTTCGTACATGCTCAGTGGCGACGTTAAACGAGTGGCTACTGGTGTGGCGCATGAGTTGGGTATGGATCCTAACAATATATATGCGGAAGCTTTTCCGGAACGAAAGGTCGAAGTGGTGAAATCGCTGCATGACAGTGGAAGGACTGTAGCGTTTTGTGGAGATGGCATCAATGACTCGGCAGCCCTTGCCTATGCAGATGTCTCGATTTCATTCGCTGGAGCGACGGACATTGCGCGGGAAACTGCCGATGTTGTGCTGATGGAAGATGACTTACGCAGCCTCATTCATGCAATTCATATTGCTAAGCAAGCAATGGACATTATTTGGCAGAATACAGCGATCGTCGCTGTGCCAAATGTGGCTGCTTTAATATCTGGCATTATCTTCGCTCTAGACCCTGTGGTGGCGATCGCTATTAATAACGGTACAGCTATTCTGGCGGAGCTGAATGGCTTGCGCCCGCTTTTAGGTACTGCTACTCCGTCTCTTAATGTCTTAACAGCAGAAACGAGTACAGTTCTTGCTGGAGTAAGTGGTTCGCACTCTACTCACGCTTCAGATAGAGGAGCTTTGCAGGAGTCTGTCAGAAGCGCGACTTCTTAAAAGGACTGGGTTCATCTTAACCCGTCATGGCTCAATGCCGGAGTTAACAGCTGCTCGTGGAAGCTCAAAGTGTTTAGAGTTGCACGGAACGTCTCTATATGTCTGTCTGAACCCTACTGTGTGGGTTGGTTTTGTTCTACTTCTCAAGGTAGAAAATCAAGCTGAGGCATTATAGCTTGAACTAGCGGAAGTTGTAGATATGTAATGATAGTTAAACAAGTTTGAATTTCCATCGCCTACAGGTACTGTGTCTTCACACCATCTGTAGGCGATGAAGCATCGCTGCTCTGAACCAACTACTGCTGCATCGCTGTTTTTGCACTGCGTTACGTTTCGAATGTGTTTGAACAATTTATAAGATAAAAAGTTGTGGCTAATTCACAAAAGCAGATTCGTCAGGCTATTGTTGCTCGTAGAAATGTCAATAAATTCAAAAGGTTTTTCAAAAGCCTTGGGCCTGGTTTTGTTACTGGAGCTAGTGATGATGATCCGGCAGGAATTGCCACCTACTCCACAGCAGGATCTCAATTTGGGCTAAAGCTTCTATACCTGGCACCGTTACTTTTTCCCTTGATGGTCTCTATTCAAGAGATGAGCGCCCGAATTGGTGTTGTTACTCATAAAGGTATCATTAGGATTTTCAAAGACTACTACCCTCCCTATGTTCTTTGGCTGGTGGGGCTTTTGACTATTCCAGCCATTATGGTAAACATCGGTTCCGATCTGTTGGCGATGGGCGCAGTAGCCCACATGCTGGTGCCGCAAATATCAGTCAACGTGTTTAGCCTTGTAGCAGCAGCCACGATAGTTGCATCGCTTGTTTTCTTTCCTTATCCCAAAGTGGCGTTGGCATTGAAGTGGATGGCTTGCTGCCTTGTGGTGTATCTGTTTGTCCCCTTCTTTGTCCACCAAGACTGGTTGCTCGTTCTCAGATCCGCGTTAACGCCGCATTTTCAATTCGATCCCAAGTTCATTGGCACAGTTGGAGCGGTTTTAGGCACGACCCTCTCCGCTTACTTATTCTTTTGGGAATCCTCTATGGAAGTGGACGACCAGAATCACAAGTACGGCTGTTTGTTTGACAACCCAGACGCTGAGACTGAAGACCTCATGGGAGAAGTCAAGACAATGCAGCGGGACAACTTTTTTGGCATGTTAGTAGCAAATACTCTCATGTTTTTCATCATTTGGACTTGTGGCACTACTCTTTTCCCAAAAGGGATAACTGATATTGATACAGTAGACCAAGCAGCTGAAGCTCTCCGACCCATAGCTGGGGAGTACGCCTATTTGCTATTTGCCCTAGGCATCCTAGCCGCTGGCTTTTTAGCTGTACCTGTTCTAGCTGGCACTTGTGGCTACATCGCTGCTGAAGCTTTCGGCTGCCCTAGGGGCATGGATAAGAAATTCCGTGAGGCTAAAGTTTTCTACCTAGTGATCTTTTTCTCCATACTTATTAGTTTAGCGATTAATCTCACCGGCATTGGAGCTGTTCAGGCCCTGATCTTCTCAGCAGTTGTTTATGGGATAACTGTTCCACCTAGCATTTTCTATATCTTAAAGATCTGCAATAATCGCAGAATTATGGGCCGGTTCACGAATAACGTATGGTCTAACATCACTGGGTATACTGCTTTTGGAGTTATGTGTGTCGCAGCAGTTTGCCTGATCTGGACAACGTTTTTTGTCCCTAAATCTCCTGACTCCCCACTGACCAAACAGCCATCAATATCTATCACTCACAACATTTCTGAATCTACATCCACAATTGCTCCCAGCATCCGATATTTACCGTAACTATAAGCACTCATACCGTTTTGTGTGACAATTGTATCGTTTCCCACCCCTCAGATTGTTTACCCGTCTAAAAATCTCCAATCCAAAACCTAAAATCTAAAATCCCAAATATTCCGACTTGGAAACCAGAAGAATGGTAAAGAAAGATACAGTTCTATTATCTATGCTGGTTTTTGTGCCAATCTCACTCGTGGCAGATTGGCTACATTTGCATCCCTTGTTGGTCTTCATTACTGCTGGTCTAGCAATTATTCCCTTAGCCGCCCGCATAGCTCATGCCACTGAAGCGATCGCCACCGTTATTGGTCCGACTTTCGGAGGTTTGCTCAATGCGACTTTCGGCAATGCAACTGAAATGATTGTCTCAATCGTAGCTCTTCGTGCTGGCTTAGTTGAAGTCGTTAAAGCCAGCTTAGCTGGCTCAATCATCGCGAATTTGCTTCTTGCCTTAGGACTTGCGAGTTTATTAGGCGGTATACGCTTCAGCGAACAAGATTTTCATCCCACTGTAGCTCGCCTCAATGCCTCCTCTTTGACTCTAGCAGTCATTGTGCTGCTAACTCCCACTGCGATGGAACTCACTTCTAAAGGGTTGAAGCTCTCAACTATAAATAATTTCTCCTATGCATCATCTGTACTGTTACTCACGTTCTACTGCTTGATGCAATGGTTCTCGATGAAAACTCATAGCCACATGTATGTACCAGGGGATGCTGAGGGTGATGCAATTGGATCCGGTAAAGTTAACTTAACGCTACAGGTGGGTGTACTGCTAGCTACCACTGTAGTCCTTGTGTTTGTGTCTGAAATTCTAGTTAAGAATCTAGAAAAAGCTGTCTCTACTCTAGGTTTGAGTACCCTGTTCACCGGGGTCATTCTTATTCCCATTTTTGGCGGTGTCGTCGAATATATTGCCTGCGTCACTTTCGCAATCAAGAACAAAATGGAGCTAGCTGTTGCTGTAGCTATAGGCTCTAGTTTACAGATTGCCCTATTCGTAGCTCCTACTCTAGTTCTGGCTGGTTGGGTGTTGGGTCAACCAATGAATTTAAGCTTCAATCTTTTTGAAGTTGTGGCAGTTGCCATGACTGTAGCGATCGCCAATTCAATTAGCAGTGATGGTCGCTCTAACTGGCTAGAAGGAGTCCTGTTGTTAATGACCTATGCTGTTTTGGGAACGGCTTTTTACTTTCATCCTTGAAGAATGGAGAGGAGTGATGGGACGTGTAGAGACGTTGCATGCAACGTCTCTACATTGTTAAATAAACGGTCTTGCTTTAAAAGGAAATAGTTAAATACTGTTCTTCGAACTTGCCTGCCTTAATTAATTCTCCTTTGAATTCTGGCGGTAGCAGAACGTTCCGCCGTTGATCGCCAGCCTCGATTGTAACTTGTGAGCCGTACTGAGTTACCTTAACTTGTTCTTTGGTGAAACCTGGTAGAAACAGAACGATCTGGCGCTGTGCTACATCAACTCTCAAAGGCTGAGGTGTGGAGAGACTAGCATTAAAATCTGGCAAAGCTTGGAGGACAGGGTCCCAATCTCGATTGATCAGACCTGGAATAGAGTTGACATCTAATGGGGCAAAAGCTTGTCGCACAGCTAACTCATCAGTACCCTGGTATAAGAAGACACCACTGACAGTGAGATTAACCTGCTGAGCGCTTCCCCATAGCCAACGAGCTTCAGCGATCGCTGTCTGTTCATCAGTCGTCACCAAATAGGCAGTTAATCGTTTGGCGTCACTCACTACAGCAGTTCCTTGCTCTATCCAGTCGTGGATCGTATCAAGACCTTGTCGCAGTTTTTTGCTGTCAACATTAGCACTCAAAATAGCACTCGCCAACGGTCCGCCAAAAAGAGTTATGGCAGCTTTGCCCAAGTCTAAAGCCTCAAATACTTGGCGAAATCGGCGGAAATACCAGTCGAAAGCGTCTGGTATTGCTAACACCCGCAGCGTTTCTAAGTCTCCCCGACCGTCATAGATAATGACTTCGTAGTCCCCACTTGCGTAGTACTGTCGCAGAGCGTTGAATGCGAGGGCACTGTCCAAACCAGGCAAGATCATCAATTCTCCTGGATAAACCTCCTCTGAAAAGGAAGCCGGTACATACGAAGCTGTTATTTGCTTGAGTTCATTCCAGACTTGACTCAGCAAAACAGTAGCCTGTAACTGTACAACTTGCAGATTGGGAGCAATTTCCTGAGAGCAAGCAGTTAGGGGAGTTTCTAAGAGAATTTCGGCACTATGATTGGGGGTATGAGTAACCAGCAGCACCCTTTTTCCCTGTTGTGCGAACCACTTGGCAGTGGCAATAGCTAGGGTTGTATATCCTGTGCTTCCCTTGCCCAGAAATGTAATTATTTTGCTCATTACTCAAATATGTGCCGTACAGTATATGACTCGCTTCAAATTAATAGTTAATCATACAGTGATGTAGAATAATGCCAAAAATGTGTTCTTCACAAGCTATAACGGGCTTCAGCAGGTTTTTCTATGAGTATAACTAAAGGACATAACCCAGTTAGCCACTCTGACATGGGGCAAACGCTCTTAGATCAACTCTCTCGGCTTCCATTCCCACTAAGACAACAGGTTGAAGAAGAGTTAACCGAGTTGGTGCATTTACTGGAAGAAGTACGTCCACCTCGTTTTATGGTCATTGGTAGGCGGGGAGCTGGCAAGTCAACTTTGATCAATGCCCTGTTTAATGCATCAGTTGCAGGAGTGGGAGCAGTTGAAGCTCAGACGGGCGAAGCGCAGTGGTACAAATACGACCATGACGGCAAACAAATCGAGATTTTGGATACACGAGGTATTCAAGAAGGCGGAAAGCCTGTGGAGCAGGACTCTGCCTTAACTTCTCAAGAAAGTATTCTGAGAGCTGTGCGGGAGAAATGCCCAGATGTTGTGCTTTTCCTGTGCAAAGCCAAAGAAGTAGACTCGGCAATCAATGAGTCTCTTGACATTTTTGAGAAAATCCTGAAGCAAATCGACAGGATTCACGATTATAATCCCCCAATCGTCGGTGTCCTCACGCAGTGTGATGAACTTGACCCACCAGACGTTCGTAAGCTACCAACCGATGATGAGGAGAAAAATCAGAACATCAAAGCTGCTGTCAGGGTGCTTACAGAACATCTGAAGTCTAGAAAAATCTTGAACGACAATTTTATCGAGGTGATTCCAACTGTAGCCTTTGTTCGCTACAGCTCAGACGGCACAGGAAATAAAAATCGAGACTACCGTTGGAATATTGAGCGGCTGACTGAACTGCTTGTTGAAGAATTGCCCAAGGGTCCTAATCTTGCCTTTGCTCGCGTTGCTAAGGTGCGCAAGTTCCAAAAAAAAATAGCAGCCAACGTTGTTAATACCTGTAGTGTCATCTGTGGCGTTATTGGAGCTACACCACTTCCCTGCGACGATCTACCAGTTCTGACGACAATTCAGACAGCAATGATTGCTGTTGTTGCCTACATTTCTGGGCGTGAGCTTTCATTTCAAACCGTGCCAGAGTTTTTGACAGCCCTGGGTGTGAATGTTGGGGCTGCTTTTGTGTTACGTGAAGTTGCCAGAAATTTAGTGAAATTTGTCCCCGGTTTAGGAAGTATGGTGTCTGCTGGAGTCGCGAGTGCGGCTACCCAAGCACTCGGTCAAGCGGCGATCGCCTACTTCATCGACAAGACTCCGACGCATTCGATCAAACAGAAATACCTACAAAATCTTCCTGTTTCATGAGTTACGAACACGCAACTCAACAGCCGATACCGCAACCCCCGTCCTGTTATTTCCATTACCGCTGCCCGTTTGACATTGGCATTTGCTTAAATGCCATGAATGCCACTAATTTAGATTTAACCAAAGCTTAACGAACACTTAATTTATGGACTATATAGTAGCTCCGTGGTTAAGCATCTTACTTTAAGTCAGCCTGGATCTTCATACATAGGTAGGTTTTATTCCTACTTTTGTGAGTCGGCTAGAAATTGTGTGAAATCAGCTTTTTGAGGTTCCCTCAGCTATCCTAAGTATAATTCCGCATTGAGGTAGTATCGCTGGTTACAAGTATGAACAGGCCCTTCGCGTGAGACCAATTCTCACTAACTGCCTCCATAGCTTTTTGCAACGCAGCCATTTGTTTTAGTTCGCATTCTTTGCCCTTATGGAGAACATTACATGCAATTTTTTGGGGAAACATTAACGGCAGGTACTCTTACCTTTCTGGTATTGGCAGTAGGACTGGCGCTTTTTTTTGAAGCGATCAACGGATTTCACGATACCGCAAACGCAGTTGCCACAGTAATCTACACTCACTCGCTGAAGCCAACCGTTGCTGTTGTCTACTCAGGCGTTTGGAACCTGATCGGTGTGATGACATCAAGCGGGGCTGTCGCTTACGGTATCGTGGCGCTGCTGCCTGTGGAGTTGGTACTCTCTGTTGGCTCAGGTCCAAGCTACGCGATGGTCTTCTCTCTACTGATTGCGGCCATCGTTTGGAACTTCGGCACTTGGTATATGGGTCTACCCAACTCAAGTTCACACTCATTGATTGGGGCGATTTTGGGTGTCGGTTTAGCAAATTCACTCATATCATCGGGCCATAGCTTAAGCGAAGGCATCAACTGGAAGCAGGTGCAGCAAGTCTTCGCCTCGCTGCTGATTTCGCCACTGGTCGGATTCATCGGCGCAGCACTGCTGTTCCTGCTAGCGAAGGCACTGATCAGACGGCCAGAGCTGTTCCAACCAGCAGAGGAAAAGAAGGCACCGCCGCTGTGGGTCCGGATATTGTTAATCCTGACCTGTACTGGTGTCAGTTTTGCCCACGGTTCAAACGATGGACAAAAAGGCATGGGTCTGCTCATGCTAATCCTCGTCGGTATCCTACCGGGTTTATTTGCTCTGAATATGAATTTCACTGGAGCGGAAATTGCCCAACTAGCTGCTGGTTCGCGCTCTGTGGAGGCAGTGATCGAACGTCAAGCACCTAAAACGTCCATCAGCGATCAAGACGCTAACGATGAACTTTCGAGCTTCATTAAGACAAAAGGCAAACTTAGCGACAAAACCTTTCCAGCGCTCGCTCAAAAGAATCAGGAGATTGCCAACAGTTTGTCTAGCAAAGAGAGTTTCAACGCTCTGGCAACGAAAGACCGCAGTTCCCTACGCACCAATATGTATCTTGTCTCCACCGCCTTGGCCAAGCTGAATAAGCAGAACAAGTTTACCAACCCCCAAGATAAGCAGGCTGTTGCGGGCTATCAGAAGAGTCTGGACAACGCGACCAAGTATATTCCCAATCTGGTGAAAACTGCCGTTGCCTTGGCCTTGGGTCTCGGCACCATGGTGGGCTGGAAGCGCATCGTGGTAACGGTGGGTGAGAAGATTGGTAAAGAACACCTGTCCTACGCTCAAGGTGCTTCAGCTGAAATCGTAGCGGCGTTGACAATTGAGGCTGCTGATCGCTTCGGATTGCCAGTCAGTACCACGCACGTGCTGTCATCTGGGGTCGCAGGCACGATGACTGCCAGCGGTTCCGGACTGCAAATGGAAACCTTAAGAAACATAGCGCTATCGTGGGTGCTGACGCTGCCAGCAACAACATTTCTTGGTGCAGCCATCTTCGCTGCCAGCCTGTACGCCGTTCTGCATTTATTAGGAGTGCATTAGGAGGTTTGGGGGTGGGATGAAGATGTAGAAGGCATCGAATCGCCGCCCCAAGCTTCTAGTCAT
>CAXUIV010000029.1:0-18425 GCA_964250875.1 uncultured bacterium | reverse complement strand
GCGTTTTGTCGATATCGTTACCAGAAGGCCGGATGGACAGCGTTGCCTCGACTACGCTTTTTTCCACGACGTCATACCTACGTGAGAAAAATTAAAAGCCAAAAGTAGAGGATTAGTCCGAAGAATCGCTTTGTTGACATCCAGTTTGACTTGCTTTAATCTGGGCTGCTTCGTTTCGAGCGGCGTTTGCTAATCTTTGGAGGTTCTCACTGTTTTTCTGCCAATCAAATTTGCGATTTTGCTTGGCTTCATCTGTTTCCTCAAGAGCTGCTGTCGCCTTGTTTGTCTCTTCATACTCTGTCAACGTGGAGCAGGCAGAACAAGCGGCAGCGCCAATAGTACTCATGTTTTTCCTCTTGTTTAACTGAACTAGGTTTGAACCTATATCCCTTCCTTGAGAGTAACGAATTAATGAAGGTACGTACAAGAGTCTAAAGCGTTAGCTTAATTCTACGTAACCTTATTTAACACTCTACCTGATGAAATGAGCCTGGAGTAGAGCAGAAGCGTAGCTAAATCAATACCAACTGAAGCAGACGTAATCACGTCTGCTTCAGTTCTGTGGATTAACACCGGGGTAGATGCTAAGGTTATTTGTCAAAAGCCTTTAGAAGATGCGTTCACAAAACCGGGCTGTGTTTGCCTTTATATTTGCCTTCATGGTAGCTGCCGCGATTCTAGCTTCCTTTGCTAATCAGACAACCTTCGCTAAAGGTACCATCTCGACACCGACTGAGTTGCGGGGAGTGTGGCTAACAAACGTTGATAGTGATGTCATGTTTGATCGCGATCGCCTTGCCACAGCCCTGCAACAACTGCGATCACTAAACTTCAACACAGTCTACCCCACAGTTTGGAATTGGGGATATACGCTTTATCCCAGCCCTGTAGCCAAACGTGTCATCGGGCGATCGCTCGACCTAACTCCCAGTTTACAGGGACGAGACATCCTCAAAGAACTTGTGCAGCAGGGACATCAAAAAGGCATGAGCGTCATTCCCTGGTTTGAGTTTGGTTTTATGGCTCCAGCTGGCTCAGAGCTAGCAGACAATCATCCTGACTGGCTGACTAGCCGCCTTGATGGCAGTCAGATATGGCAAGAAGGCCCCCATGACCGGCTTTGGCTCAATCCCTTACGTCCAGAAGTACAGCAGTTTGTCCAGGATCTAGTGGTCGAAGTTGTCACCAATTATGATGTTGATGGCATTCAATTTGACGATCACTTCGGCTTCCCATCTGAATTTGGTTATGACGCTTTCACAGTCGCACTCTACCAGCAAGAACATGCCGGTCAATCTCCCCCCAATGACTTTAAAGATCCCACTTGGATACGGTGGCGGGCGGACAAAGTTACCAACTTCATGACACGGGTGTTTAGAGCAGTCAAAGCTCGTAAACCAAACTGCCTTATTGCCTTAGCTCCCAACCCTCAAGCATTTTCCTACAGCTACTCTCTAGCAGATTGGCAAACGTGGGAACAACAAGGGCTAATTGAAGAACTCATCGTTCAGGTATATCGAGATGACCTCAACAGCTTTATTGCCGAACTGGTGCGCCCAGAAGTGCAGACAGCATTACGCCACATTCCAGTAGGGGTAGGCATTTTGACTGGGGTGAAAAACCACCCTGTAGAAATCACTCAAATCCAAAATCAAGTTCAATCCGCCCGCAATCAGGGGTTGGCTGGGGTGTCATTCTTCTACTACGAAACTTTGTGGAATGACACACTGCAAACGCCAGCAGAGCGCCAGTCTGCTTTCCGGAAACTTTTTCCTACACCTGTAAAGCGACCCAGTCTTTTGGATGGTTGGCAGCCATCTGTAACATTGGTTCGACCAAAATTATCGCAAGCGTTGGGAAATCGCACTTCCCAGCTTTAGGTGAGCGCCAAACTCAACCATGACTAGCCTTCCTCACACTACCTAGACAGATTCTAAAAAGGATGCTGTGCTGAAGACTCGCGATTTATTTGGAGGTAGTGAGGTTATTCCTCATCATCCTCAGTCAACTCAGTTTTAGTACCGTCGAGCTGAATGAGGCGAATGTGTTTGTAGCCTAACCTAATCTCAAACTCATCCCCTGGCTTTAATCCCATCGACTGAGTATAGTTAGCTCCGATGACGATCTGACCATTTTTATGAACCGAGACTTGGTAAGTAGCCTCTCTACCTCGTCCATCTTTAGTAGCCTCCGGATCTAGAGCAATACCTTTGGCTGCCAGCACTGCATCATAGAAATCTGCTAAATTGACGCGAGTCTGCCCCTCCTTGGTAACTGAGTAATAGCCACACTCTTTAGCTAGTTCTCGCTTTGGCAGGTTGCTGGTCTTTACCTTTTGAAGTAGTGCTTTTCCTGTTAGTGCAACGGTTGCAGTCTCTGTCATTTTAAACTTCTCGCGTCTTCAATCTTTACCACCTCTAATATAAGCTCTAATCACTATTGTTTGACTACACCTTCAGTTGAAGTTACTAACTTTGGGTTGGTGTCATGTTAAACCTCATGCTAAGTTCTCTTGGTTCAGGCAAGTGACACAAGATTTTTAGTTTATCCTTTATGAATCCATTATTGGTAGTCGTCACTGCTGACTCAATCTCGATTTTCCAAACCGCCCTTCAAATACTTAAGGGCACTCAACTTTAAGTACGTCCAGCACAATGCCGAACAAATATTTTTGTTAAGCGACACAGCAGCCATTGTGCCTCAATCAACGTCTCTAGTAGTTTATCAAACTCATTGTGCCTTCAGAGGAACCTGGTTTCTGATCCGTTGCCCTAACTCGTCAATTCTTTTCTTTGAGGTCCCGATGTTAAACTATGGGCGGCTCTGAAACAATACAGGCTCGAAACAAAGCTGAGGGAGCTGGGAAGGCTGAGGAAGACAGGTTAATACTTCTTTCACAAGTACAAGAAGATCTTATTTATTCATAGAAAAACATGGTTCAAATAAGCATGTAGAGACGTCGCATGCGACGTCTCTACATGCTTTGGGTTTCACAAGCAACTTTTAACTGAACGGTATTGCCTCATAGGCAAGAAAAAAAACCTACACGAAGCGCTTGCGTCAAAACGCAAGGCGTCTTCTTGTCAGACGCAAACGTTAGGTTGCCTCCCTCTTTACTTCCTCAGCCCCCTCAGCCCCCTCAGCTCCCCTGATGCGGTTGACCGGGCAAAGGTGGCAGACCCAAATGCTGCCAAACCTGGTTGAAGTTAGCAGGTTGAAGCAATCCCCACAAGAAAAAGCCTGCGATCGCCACTCCCGCCAATGCCAAGACACTAGAAATCAACTGGGAACCTGAACTCGGTCGCATTGAAACTGGCCGCTGTAACTGCCCTCCGTGAGTGGTACCAGCTCCCTTGATGGGAATCGTCTTACTGGGAGTGGTAGTCCTTGTAACTGATAGTTGACGTAGCGGTTGGGGACTCATAGCGCTGGCTCTCGTTTCCATCACCCGGAGGCACTGGAACACAGCAGATGGTTGTTTCCTGGTACGACCCCACTGCAACAGAGCGGCAGCGGTAATTCCGCAAAGATTAGGAGCACCTAATGCCTGCACCCGCTCCAATAAAAGTTGGTCGTTCGTCACTAAAACCACCAATCGACTGAAATGATCTTGAGAAAGACCGTATGCGCACTGAGAAACAGCCAGCGACTGTCTGGCTTTTTTGCTCAGCGCCTGCCCAGGGGCTGGCTTGAGGGCAGGATGGCTCTTCTGCACCGCCGTTTTTTGCCAGCCACTGTCTGGGTAAAAGCGGCTAAACTCTCGGGCCGTTTGCTCCTGTTCGGCAGTGGGCGCACGGTTACAAAGGAACCGCAGTTCATCCAGAACAACTAAGGGTAAAAAGCATTCTCCTCGTTGCGAGAACTCTTGCCATTCCCGCGTTTTTCTTGCTAGCACAGCACTGATATCGAACAGCAGTAGGGGTTGGCCCTCGTGATTATCTTCGGGTAGTGTCATAATTAACCGCCTATACCTAGACGACCAGCTAAAGCAGGAGTTAATGGGATGAGTGTCGTTACCATTAAAAACAGCGCCAAAAGACCTAAAGCTGCCCGTGCATCATCGGGTTCAGTCAGCTCATTCAGGCTAGGACGCTCCAAATCCCGTTGCAAGAACAGAATCACTAGCGCCCAGTACACAGCCAAAGGATTGGCTAGAGACACTAGTGCCAGCACAATTAACGTTGCGACCGTCGTTCGTCCCGCAGTCTGCCGCCCATAAATCGCTTGGACAATGCGACCTCCATCCAGTTGTCCAGCTGGCATCAAGTTCAAGGCAGTAACGACCAAGCCTAGCCAACCAATCACTGTCAGTGGATGGACATCTACCAGAGGTTGTTGTAGAGCGGAGCCAAGAACAACTCGTGCTAGAGTTCCCACCAAAATCGATCCCTGAAAAAACTCAGATGGTACTTGAAACATACTGCCTGGATGAGAGAGCAGTAAGCCTACCATCAGTATGAATAAAGAAACAATACCTCCAGCTGCTGGTCCTGCTACAACGATGTCAAACAACACTTTGCGGTTTGGTAGCAAAGACTCAAATCGGGTAATAGCGCCAAAAGAGCCAATTTGCGTCGCAGGAAGGAAGAAAGGTAGACTAAGGCGAACTTGGTAGCGATGGGCAACTGCTCGATGACCAATCTCGTGCGCTGCCAAGACCGCCAAGATTCCAGCAGCAATGGGCAATGCCTCCCAGAATCGAGCCGGATTGCTAAAGAAATCAAAGCGCAATAATAGTCCACCTGTCTCTAAGCTGGTGGCAATTGTCGCCATCAACAGTACAACTGCTAAGAGCTTCTGAGACAGAGTAGCTGGGCGTGGGTCACTGCTGCTGGGTAGGACAATGACTACAGGCTTGCCGTCCAGGTTTTCTACCAAAAAGAGTCGGTAGCGATCGCTCATTCGCTGCTGCAAACTCTCACTCAAACGCTGGTGGACTGTTTCTGGTTCTCCGCGTAGATTGCCTTTAAAGATAGCTCCTTGCTGATAAGGAATTGTTTCTGTGGCAAAAAACGTATCAATCCCGAAAATGCTTTTAATTGCGCTCAGATCTTCATCTGGTATGGATACCACTGGAACCACCTGAGTTTGAGCTGGCTTTGTTGTGCTAGATGGCTCTAAGGTGTTCTCTGTTTGACTCGCTTCCTGATTAGACTCCAGCCTTTCTGTCGCTCGTTGTGGCACAACATCTCGACGACCCAATCGCAGCCGATTTCCTAAAGAAATGTACAGTCCGGTTGAGATGACTAGTAGAAACAGTACACCGACAATGTTGATGTAAACCCCCACAGCAAACAATCCAAAAAACAGCAGCCAGGGAGCTATCAAGACGACCGACTGTAGCCAAGCCAAAATACCCAACTCGCCGAGAGGTTTGGCGCGAACAAACCCCCAGCCTAAAACCCCGAAGGCAGCTAGCAGAATCAGGGCAAGTATAGATGTTTCTGAGGCAGTTAACATTTCCCAACCCTCGCGCTGTAAAGACAAAGCCTGAACGAGTCAGCGCTCGCCCACACTTAACAGTTTAATATTCGCGCCGCTCTTCAGCCGTGCCGAATGTTAAGACAGTAGTGGAGTCAGTACTCACCGATTGCCCTAATAGTAAACAGTACCACCTCAACTAATATTGGCAGCAATTCTTTGTTAGACTGCTAAAAATTAGTTCATTATATATTTCAGTTGACGTACATTCAAGTTCTGGTTAGGACAAACTTATTTACAATAAGCTCTAGCATTAGCTTAAAGGTGGACAAATCGCCCTTAACTCAACGGGTGCTATCCACCTTTTGCACTAAGACGAAGAACTCAAATGATTTCTATGACTAGGATAAGCAAGTGAGCAATGGTGACGGTTGTTGTAGTTATTAATACGCTGATCGCCTTGATACTCCTCTACGTGGCTTGGAAATTACGACAACTCCAGCAGCGGATCAGGCGGGTAGTGGATAAATTAACGGAAATAGAGAGCAAAATCTATGCTTTGCTGCACAAGGCACCCGATGCGATCGCTAAAGGGCAAATGGGTATTCACAAGTTGCGACAGGGAAATGAGCCATTACAGCTAAAACTTCAGCGAGTGAGGCAGATTCTCATCCTATTTGGTCTTGGACAGCAAGCTTGGCGACGGTCCATCTTCCCCCGATGGCGCTGAGTACAAGTGGCGCAGCTACAATTTTGCTAGAGGTAAAAACCTGAATAAAATGGTGTGTAAGGAGAGCGAAGATGTCTAACAACCGTTCTGGAGTATTTATTGGTGGTATCTTGATCGGCGCTGCCATCGGTACCTTGACTGGGCTACTGGTTGCTCCCCGTACTGGTCGGGAGACGCGGCAGTTGTTGAAGAAATCTGCTGATGCTTTGCCAGAGTTGGCCGAGGATTTATCGACGAGTGTGCAGTTTCAGGCAGACCGTCTGTCTGAAACTGCACTGCGCAACTGGGATGAGACACTAGGCAGATTGAGAGAGGCGGTCTCTGCTGGCATAGACGCCAGTCAGCGCCAACGCCAAGCGCTCAATCGAGATACCGAATTCCCACCAGATTCACGTCCACCTCTTTTAGATCGCTTATAGGCTGTACGCCGTGATTGAACCCCTGTTCTGGCTCGGACTGTCGATTCTACTGGTCGCCGTTAGCCTTACTGCCGTTTTGGTAGCAGCCTTGCCAGCGTTGCAAGAGGTAGCACGAGCAGCTCGTAGTGCTGAGAAGTTGTTTGACACTTTGAGGCGGGACTTACCGCCTACGTTGGAAGCTATCCGTTTGACTGGTTTGGAAATTAGTGACCTGACTGATGATGTTAGCGATGGTGTCAAAAGTGCGGGTCAAGTCGTCAAACAAGTCGATCAAAGCCTTGATAGCGCCAAAAAGCAAGCCCAAAAAGTGCAAGTTGGCACCCGTAGCGTCTTTGCCGGTGTGAAGGCTGCCTGGAAAAGCTTTACCCGTACTCCATCTAATCGTCGCCCCATTGAGCGGCTGCCGTCAGGGCCAAGAAATGCGCTCCAAGTAAGGAGTCGAGAACCCGTGGAGCAGAATCGCCCTCAGACCCCAACGCACCGTCAGTACAGCAAGAGTGGGGATCGCCCGTTACAGAGTGGAGACACTTCTGTGCAGGCTAGCCTTGAAGAATTTGAGCAGATGGATTCGGACAGCTAACCAAAGTTGGTCAGATTAGATTAAAGTAAACAAATGTAAAGAAGGATTAGTTTTAACCTTACTTTCTTAAAACAAATTGTTTTCTTTGTTGATATTCCGATAAAACTCCCCATGCAGCGTTTCTCTTGGCGACAGCTTCTGATCCACATTGCCACGCTTTTCCTAGCTGGGTCGATTTGGGCGATGGTTCCTCCCATCGCGTTGGCATACGATAACCCTGATTTATTGCCCGATAGCCCAACTCCAATCATTGATTTAGCTAGATCTCTTACCAGCGTTCAAGAGGAGCGCTTGGTACAGCAACTCAACCAGTTCGAAGCCGAGACCGGATGGAAACTCCGTGTGTTGACTCAGTACGACCGGACACCCGGTCTAGCTGTGCGAAACTTTTGGGGACTGGATGAGAAAAGTGTTCTGCTGGTTGCCGATGCTCGGGGCGGCAATATTCTTAACTTTAACGTTGGTGACGCAGTGTATAAACTGCTACCTCGCACATTTTGGGTAGAGTTGCAAACGCGCTTCGGCAATCTTTACTTCGTGCGGGAGCAAGGTGAAGATGGAGCGATTTTGCAATCATTAGCATCTGTCGAAACTTGTTTGCGGCAGGGTGGCTGTAACGTTGTACCAGGACTGCCGAGGGAGCAATGGATTCTCACCCTGGTCACATCAGTCATTGGTGGTGTTATTTGTGGATTTGCCGCCCAGCCCCGCCGTCAAGGGCAGATCATTGCTTGGCAGTGGGCTTTAATCTTTTCCCCTTTATGGGGCATTTTGTTCATCGCTTTTGGTCTTGGGCCTGTAGTTACTCGGACTTCGGAGTGGCTGCCTTTAGTACGCAACGTTGCCGGTTTTTTGATCGGAGCCTTGGTTGCATATCTGTCACCAGTCCTCAGTCGGTCCTCCTCAGAGACCTAAATGGTTATTGGTTGTTAGTTTTTGGTTGTTAAAACTGGAGTTAATAAAGCTTTTAATGACGGACTACCGGACCACGGTTATGAAAAAGCTGTTCGCAAGGCGTTCTTGAGGGGTAGGATGAAATTAACCCATCTCATGCAGTCGGCGGTGGGATGACGCGAGCGTTGGTTGTTGGTATTACCAACAACCAATAACCAACAACCAATAACCAACAACCAATAACCAACAACCTCACCTCTAATGGCCATGGAATGGCACGTGACCGATGCCCAGAGCTTGGCAATAATTGATAATGAAATTGGTGGTCATATCTTTTCGCCAGCAGAGTACGAAATCGTCCGTCGGGTGATCTACGCCACGGCTGACTTCGAGTATAAGAGTCTAATTCGCTTTAGTGAGCGGGCGCTTCAAGCAGGAGCAGCAGCGCTGGCAGCTCGTAGCACCATCGTAGTCGATGTGCCGATGGTACAGGTTGGGATCACAACCCACATTCAGAACACCTTTGCTAATCCGGTATACTGTAGTCTGGATGCCTTGACACGCCCTCAAAAAGAAAAAACCCGTGTAGCTTGGGGAATTGAGACTTTAGCTAAACGCTATCCAGAGGGTATTTTCGTGATTGGGCAAGGGCAGACGGCTCTTACAGCTCTAGTTGAGTTAATTGAGGCCGAGGAAATTAGGCCCGCCTTGGTCATTGGTACGCCAGCTGGATTTGTCGATGTGGATGTTGCCAAGCAACGGTTGCAGGACTCTCTAGTGCCTCACATTCGGATTGATGGTCGCAAAGGCGGTGCAGTGGTAGCAGCAGCAATTGTTGATGGATTAGTGGATTTGGCTTGGCAAGCTTATGGGCAAGCTGGAAATGGAGGCAGTTGATCAGTTGTATTTAGTCAGTCGTATTTAGATGGGCGTAGCCGACGACTGACATCAGCAAAAAGATCGCGACGTAGATAAGGATAGTCACTCATCCACAGTTTCCGACTAGGAATGTAAATGTCTGTCACCTTGGCAATCCGGCCTAGATCAGACTGGTTTGACAGTACCACCATCTCTGCGATCTGGTTGGGAGCGATCGCCTGATGGGTACGACGCAGGGGAACTTGCAGTTGAGCTGTAAATCCTGTTTCGTCCCCAACCTCCAAGTTAAGTCGTCGTTCCCGGTTTTCTAGAATGACGAGTTCTCCTTTGTTGTTGACTGTTTCCTCTTTGCCAATCAACTCTTCTGTAATAAACACATCCAGCACCCGGCCCCGGAAAAAGCCGCTGTACTTGTAACGACGGTATTCTGCATTACGTAAGCTGGCCCACAACACTGGTCCCCACAGCCAGTAGAGCGCACCAATCAGTCCCAGAGAAAAAACTAGGATATTATACCCATCATCCAGAACAAGTGCCAACAGCCAAACGACGACGACTCCTATAACGGAGATTAACAGCCGCCTCAAAAAGTCTGAAGACTTTCCCCAACAATATCGGTATTGAGCCGCAGTGGCGATGCGGGGAACCAAGACTTCAAATTTCTGGCGAGTGAGTGGGACTAACATGAGTTTGGAGTGCAGGGTTCGGAGTTTTGGGTTAGAGAATTTTTTCTAGACCGTAGACTAAGGATTTCAGTTGAAGGACTTTGCGAATAGCAAGTAACACTCCTGGCATATAACAGGCGCGATCACTGGTGTCGTGACGTAGGGTGTAGACTTGGCCGGGTGCCCCAAAGATAACTTCCTGGTGAGCAATCAGTCCTGGTAAGCGAACACTGTGGATGCGGATACCCTCCCCAGCCAAGCTGCCTCTAGCTCCTGGTAATTTTTCCGTCTCCTCTACCATAGAGCTATTATAGGTTTTGCCGATCTCTGCCAGCATCTGGGCAGTTTGTAGGGAAGTGCCGCTAGGGGCATCGGCTTTTTGGTTATGATGCAGTTCAATAATTTCCACGTGGTCAAAGTGGTGAGACGCTTGAAGGGCTGCCTGCTGGAGCAAAACCATGCCAATAGAGAAGTTGGGAATGATCAAGCAACCAGTGCTGGCTTTGTCAGCAAATTCAGTCAGATCGTAAATCTGGGTTGGACTTAACCCAGTCGTGCCAACCACAGGGCGGATACCGTAAGCGATCGCCGAGCGAACGTGGTCATATACTTTACTAGGGTGAGTGAAATCTACCATCACTCCAAGCTGTCGTTCTTGGGCCGCAAACGCTAGCATCGACTCTAGCTGATCGGTAATTGGTACTTCCAGGGGTTCGCTCAAACCCGCCAGTTCACCAGCGTCCTTACCGATATATTCGGGATTGCGACCAATTGCGCCTACAAGGACCATATCAGTGGCTTGCGCTACAGCTTTAACCGCCTCGCGGCCCATTTTGCCACTAGCACCATTGATGACCACTGGGATCGGAGTTTGATTTGTCATAGTTCCTAGAATAACCTTGAACTCGTCAGGTTTTGGAGGTGTAGTTTTAATGTCCATATACTATTTTGATGAAAACGGCGTGAGAGTGCTAAGAAGCCGGAAGACGACAGTTTTACATCTACCAAAACTGTTACCACAGTGGTAATCAAGATAGCTGTTAGAGCAGCGCTTTGTCGTGGGAACAATTTGTGCCGTTCCCACTAGTGCCGTAACATTCACATTGAGTAGAAATCTGACGAGTGGATACCCGCTCACAGGCCGCGCTTGATGTTCATTGTTGGTTACACTTCTACTTCCGTTACTTGTTCAGTGGTTGTCGTAAGAGTTGCTTTGATCGTTTCTAAGAGCGGCGGCGGTAATTCTGAACGTGAGCGGGCAGTGCGATGTCTGCGGCCAAGCGCGGATCGGCAACTGGTTCTAAGGTCGTTACTCTCAAGGGTAACTCTCCTGCCCAAATGGGCAACTCATAATCCGCTTCATCATCCACCGGGGCACCGGATCTGATTTTGGCTGAAGCTTCGGTCAGGGGCAGTGCTAAAACCAGTGTTCCAGTCAGCTCTTGTCGATTTGGCGGACGGACTTCTGCCCACCGATCGCGCATGACATGTTCTGTAAATGCTTTCAGTGCCTCTAGCTTTTCATCGGCGTCTTCCACCAGCATTGCCTGACCAAATACCACAACTGAACGGTAATTCATCGAGTGGTGAAAGGCAGAACGGGCCAGAACCAAACCGTCGAGCAACGTTACCGTCACGCAAACTTCTATGCCTTCGTTCAAGGTGCGGAGCATCCGACTGGCAGGAGAACCGTGAATGTAGAGGCGATCGTCCACTCGCCCATAAGCGGTGGGAATCACGAATGGCTGTCCATTGACGACAAACCCAACCTGGCAAATCAGTCCCTCATCCAGAATCTTGTAAATAGTTTGACGTTCATACTCTCCTCTTTGGGGTCGGCGTTTGACTTGAGTGCGTTGAGTCGGCAAAAAAGCTGTACTGGTGGGTTCTAAATGGCTCATAAGATTCCTTTTCTCTAAAAAACTACGTCAACAATCGCCGCATCACTTTGCTGTCGGCACCCAAGCTACTGTAAACAGGTTTACCAGGAGGAGAGGCATTGAGTAGCTGGCATGCTGGAACGGCGATGAACTCGATAGAGGTTAGCTTAGCTTCTATAAGTGGACTGATAAAAGTGCCAATTTTATGTTTTACTATAAGTCCACTCAAAGCGAGTTCTGGTGAAGGGCGAGATGGATTTTGCAATCGTTCTAAGTCATCGGTCTGAGACACCGCTGCATCAGCAGCTTTATGACGAACTGCGTCAAGCCATTTTGAACGGGCGGCTGCTACTCAATTGTTAGTTCAGGAACTGAAGGACCAGTTTGGTGATCGTGTTGCCGTTTTTGGAGAGAAGGCAGGCATTCATCTCATGGTGCGTCTGCATACTGACCTCAACGATGAGGAGATTGTGACACGGGCAGCCAAAGTCGGGGTTGGTTTGATGTCAGCGCGACCGCAACATCTTATTCCGGGTGGCAAAGGTGAATTTATTTTTGGCTATGGTGAACTGAGTGAAACCCAGATTCAAACAGGGGTGCAGAGATTGGCTTAAACGATCCAATCCTGTAATACATCTTATTAGGACAGAGATATGGGAGAATATCTATTTAGCAAGCATTCTGACCAATTTATACACTTCACAACGTTAAAAAAATGAGAAAACCAAAAAATAAAAACAATGACTATCTTTAATAATTCACACCTTCCCACTTCAACTTCAACTCCTAGCAGTCATACAGCAAAGCCAAGTTCTGAATTCTACTCCACTTTTTCTAAAGAAGAAATTTTAAACATAATTCATGCATTAGAAGTCGAACGAGAGATACCTTTAAAGTATTCTTACAAAGGCAGAGGCGCGAAAATCTGGGACAGTTTTTACCTCAAATTTGTTGTTCCTAAATGGTATCGGACATCAAGCCTAGAAATTGATCTTTTAAGAAAAAGCTTTGAACATTTTAATGTTGACTTAAACTACGAAAAGGTTGACGTTATAGATGTAGGCGCAGGAAACTCCTACCCGGCAAAAGAATTTTTACGTAGACTTAACAGCTTGGGGAAGATCAATAAGTACGTTGCTTTGGATATCAGTCAAGCTCTGCTTGAGCTATCTAGAGGAAACTTTGAAAAGTGGTTCCCATCGCTTCAGTTTGCCGCTCATGCGATTGACGTTGAAAACGACTGTCTCTCCGAGATTTTGTTAAACCAAGCTGGCCTTGAGACTGTCAATCCAAAAATAATTCTGCATTTGGGTGTCACGATGGGAAATCATCGACACAGAAATAGAGTACTTGAAAACTTCGGTGACAGCATGAAAAAGGGCGATCTGCTAGTGTTTACTAATGAGATTGGGTCTAACTCTAAATGGGATGGACGAGTTAGAGGCGGCTGCAAGTATCATGCAGACCAAGTGTATAGATGGATTAAAAACAGTATTGGAATTAAAGAAGAATGTGAACTCGTGAGAAAATATGATTTAAAGACAGATAGCATAGTCGCTAACATGAAATTCCTTCGTAACTACACTATAGATTTTAGTTCTGCAGAGATCAATAAGAGCATAGAGATCTCTGAAGGCGAAGAGATTACTATCTGGAGACACCACAAGTATGAGATGCCTGAACTTCTACAAGAAGTAAAACGAGCTGGATTGCAGCTCGTCCACTACAGTACTGATAGATACTCGTCGCATGTTATGGCGATTTGCGAGGTTGCCACTCATCGCTCTGTCGTTGATCCTGATATCCTCTGAGTGCTTTTAATTACAACATCAATTGGAAGCAACATTTCCACAATCAGCGCTCATAAACGCCCACAATCCGCGCCTGCACAATGACACGCTTCTCAATAAAGGCAAGCAGTTGCTCACGGCTCAAGCCTGGTTTTAGGTCTAGTTCCTTATCTAAAGAGTACAGCCAAAAATAGTAATGATGTGGGCCATGTCCTACTGGCGGAATCGGTCCAGTATATCCCGGCGTCTCAGTAGTGTTGAGACCTTCTGTGAACACACTACCGCCGCCTTCAGCAATTCCACTAGCTCTGATCGGGATGTTGTAGACAACCCAGTGCGTGAATCCGTGGGGAAGAGGCGCGTCTGGGTCATGGCAAATCAAGGCCAGCTGCTTGGCCTCTGGCGACAGACCACTCCACTCTAACGGCGGTGAGATGTTTTCCCCTTCACCCGTATATTGTTTAGGTATGTGTCCAAGAGGAGGGAATGCAGGGCTAGTAATCTGAAGATCCTTGCTCTTGCTGTATACATTCATTGGAAAATCTCCTGCCGATGCTAAATAGTGAGTCACTGTCGATGTTGATTTCGTCTACCGTTTAAAACATCGTCCGGCAGATGTAAATCGTTTTTAGTATTCATCTGAGGCTAAAAAGATCAGGAGCAGGAACCGTCATCTTCGGTTCGGTTGTACCCACTAAGTTATAGAAGCAAACCTGATACATTAGAGCTTAGAAGCATTAAGAATCTTAATCTACAGGCCACCATGAATAATTTGTCAAACAGAATCCCAGAATCTTCCGGTAACGAGGCGGAAAGCAACAACATGTTGTGGCAGTATGTTCGGTCTATGAGTCCAGAGATGATGGCCCAGCTGTCAAAGCCTTCTTCCGGTGAAGTGCTGCAAGCGATAGAACGTACTATTGTGACGATGCTGGGTAATCTACCGTCAGATCACTTTGACGTGACGATCAACACAAGCCGCGACAACCTTGGTCGGATGGTTGCTGCTGCTATGATGAATGGCTACTTTCTGCGCAACGCCGAGCAGAGAATGGCGTTTGAAAAGTCTCTGCAACTAGCAGAATAAATACTCGGTTATTTCACTGCACATGATAAGCAGTAATTGCGATCGCCCCGTCTAGACTATAAATCACTTCTACCCGGCTGTAGGTGGCATGGTTCCACCAAATTTTGAGTCGGTTGCCTCTAGCGGGGGCTGAGCCAATTTGAGTGTAACCGGCTTGAAGCATCAGTTTGTTGAATTCACTGGCTGGTAAAGTCTTGGAAGCTATTTGAGGCAGACCATCGATTTTGTGTTTCTCAAGGGTCATAGCTGCCCTGGTAGGTGCTGTAAATCCGGTAACCTGGCAGCACCAACGCAATACCTGCTGAACTATGGACGGCTCCAGGATAAGTGTCTTCTGGCAGACTTCCACCCACGCGAACTCTGATTGATCCCAGCCAGAGGTAAAACCCAGGAATGAGAGCATCCATGCTGTAGGCGATTGACCGCAACTGTTCATCAGCAACTGAATCAGTGGCCTTTATCGGTGATGGGACCTTTTGTTCACTACCGGAATCCATGACACGCTCTCCGCAGTTAGTCTACCTACCGATCTTAGCTGTCTGCCCTTCCAACACTCTGTACCCTATACCTCTCCATCCCCCTCTATTTCTCCAACCACATTGCCACAAGATGTGCTAGTCATCCAAACCCCATTTTGCTGTCACCCTGTAGAGACGTTGCACGCAACGTCTCTACACATCAAAATCTAATTGACGGACTATTAGTCCTTCTGCATCCAGCTGAACATTGCTCGCAGATCTCTACCGACATCCTCAATCGGGTGTTCTGCTTCCTGACGCCGCATGGAGGTGAATCCCGGCTTGCCAGCTTGGTTTTCCAGCACGAACTCCCGCGCAAACTGACCAGCCTGAATCTCTTGCAGAATCTTCCGCATTTCGGCACGAGTCTGGTCGTTTACGATACGAGGGCCACGGGTATAGTCGCCGTATTCAGCTGTGTTAGAAATGCTGTCCCTCATTTTGGCTAATCCGCCCTCTACAATCAGGTCAACAATTAGCTTGACTTCGTGGAGACATTCAAAATATGCCAGTTCCGGCTGATAGCCAGCAGCAACCAGGGTCTCAAAGCCTGCCTTGATCAGCGCACTGAGACCGCCGCACAGCACCACCTGCTCACCAAATAGGTCGGTCTCCGTTTCCTCCCGGAAACTTGTTTCCAGAATACCGGCGCGGGTGCCACCGATGCCTTTAGCGTAGGCTAGGGCGCGATCGCGTGCCTGACCCGTTGCATCCTGATACACTGCAAACAAACAAGGCACTCCTTGCCCCTGTTCATACGTCCGCCGCACCAAGTGCCCTGGTCCTTTCGGTGCCACCATTACGACATCCACATCCTCTGGCGGCACAACCTGACCGAAGTGAATGTTGAAGCCGTGGGCAAAGGCCATGACCTTTCCTTGTGTTAAATGTGGCTTAATCTCATGCTGGTAAACAGTTTTTTGGACTTCATCTGGTAGTAGAATCATGATGAAGTCTGCTGTTTGAGCTGCATCCGCTACTGAATGAACAGCTAAACCTGCTGCCTTGGCTTTTTCGGCTGACTTACTGCCGGGGTACAGCCCAACAATAACGTTCATGCCGCTGTCTTTAAGGTTGAGAGCATGAGCATGGCCTTGAGAGCCATAGCCGATAATAGCAATAGTCTTCTGAGCTAATAAGTCTAAATTGGCATCGGCGTCATAGTACATCCTGGCCATAGGGAAACTCCTTTGCGAGCAGCGCGATCAAGGGCAAGCGCTCTATTATATCTAAGATCGATGCATCAAACTTCGTCATCCTGTTCAGCTAAGTGCTGGCGATCGCGCTCGTGTTGCGGTTCGGATTCGTGGGAGGAATAGCGGTGGTGGGCCTCACTCAGATGGTCCATATGAGGGGTTCTGGCACAAACCATCAAGAGTAGTCCCAAAATTAACAACAAGCCACAAGTCGCTAGAAGTTGAACCCAGGAGATATCCAAAGCCCCACGAACGATCACTTCTCGCAAGACAGACACAATTGCTATTTCTACTGCCACCCCCACAGAAACGCTGTGTTCTTGTAAATAGGCGACTAAGAGTCGGAACAACTCGACCAAAATCAACAGAAACAGGATCTGTGAGGTCACTTGTCTAAAATCTACACGGTGCAGCAGAGAGCTAAACAGCTCCCAGAGCTGGATAACCATGACGCAAAACATGCCTACACAGAGAAAAATCACAATTAAGTCCTGGAAAGCGTCCATGTTGCGGACGATCTGACGCCGGTCTGCCCAACGATTTCCGAGAATGAATCGGCTTTTGAGGCGCTTTTTCATGTGAATCTAACCGCTGCCTTCAGAATGGGGAGGAGAAAACGCCCCAATATCCGGGGAAGCACGGCTGCACCCGAATTTGGGACAAAGGGAATGGGTTTATGGCGCTTCTGGAGAATTGAGACTTCTTGCTTGTTGCAACAGCTGCTCTGTATTTGTCACCCATTGCCGATTACCTTGAGCAGTATATATGTCTTTGGCATATTGGAGTACCTGTTGTGCATCTGCATACTGCTGCAACTGCATAAACGCTAGCCCTGCCCCATAATAGGCATTGGCATAGTTCGAGTTCGCCTCAGCTGACTTGCGGAAAGCTTCTATTGCCTGTTGCAGTCTGCCCTGCTTCAACAGAATTGAACCCAGATTGTAATAAGCTTCTGGATAATTGGGGCTGATTCTAATTGCCTGACGAAATGCCTCTTTTGCCTTGTCTAAAGCTCCCTGTTGTAGATAGATCAGCCCTAAATGATAGTTAGGTTCTGGTGCATTGGGACTGTATTGGATCGCTTGCTTTTGAAACGCGATCGCCTGCTTCCAGTCCCCCTGCTGCTCCTTCACCAGACCTAGATTATAGTGGGCTAGACCCAGACCTGGGTCCAATTCTACTGCTCGCTGTAAGTAGTCGGTTGCCAGTTTGAAGTTGCGTCCTTCTAGTAGAGATGCCCCCAAATTAGCATAAGCCAAGGCGAATTTCGAGTCAGCCTTGGTTGCTTGGTAGAACGCTTCGGCAGCTGGCTGTAGTTGGCCTACCTGTCGCAGGGCTAGCCCTAAATTGTAGTAGGCCGGTGCTAGTCCGGGGTCTAGCTGGACTGCCCGTTGAAATGCCGCGATCGCTGCTGCTAATTTTCCCTGTTGAATGGACTGCAATCCCTGATTCAGTAACTCCTCGGCTGTTTGGCCTGGTTGGGGCTGTTGAGGAATTTGCGCTACCAGCTCATTTGGGATTATATCGCCTGCAAGGCTAGGTGTAATAGTTCCACTGACCATGACCAGTAGAGAAGCAATACTCACCATCATGCGCCGTTTTGAAAGCGTTACAAATATATTGCTCATGCCAAATCTAATTGTAATCCTGACCTTAGTCTTTCAATTCAACTTAGTAAATTGAGGCTTAAACTAGCTACATCTAGACATAATCATGGAGAAACTACCTGCTTGGCGGGCGAACAAATTGTGCTACCGACGTTTATAAAACTTATAACTTTAGAAATAACATTTACCTTACTTCATGGTTGTTTAAATAGATCTTACAATTTGAGTGGCAAAATCACGCTGCTAGAAATGACCATCTCCACGAAGTGCCTGATAAATTTGCTGAGCGAGTTTAGGTAACCAATGGAAACGGCAAAGGTTACTCTTGAAAAGATTTTGAATTTTGATTTAAGACAACAGTAGAATAACTCAAAACTTAGAACTATTCATGGACCAACAAATTTGGTATGTTATTAAGCGTTCTGCTGGTCACTGTGAGGTTATCTCCAGCAACAAACCAATTGCAGACAACAATCCAGATACTCTAGAGCAGTGGGGACCGTTTATTTCTCAAGATGAAGCGATCGCCCGTCGTGTAGGCTTGATTCGATCTGGAAAGTGCCAGCCTCAGTGATATCTGATGTAGAGACGTTGCGTGCAACGCCTCTACAAACGACTACTGGGGTACTGACTGTGCTCTATTCGCTCCCTTGTTGGCGATCACCTGCTTCAAAACCTCTAGCCCTTTCGCGTATTGTGGATCTGCTGGAGTGCCAATTTTGTCGCGTTCGCGGACTAACGCCTCTTTTTGAGCATCTG
>CAXUIV010000028.1:0-18453 GCA_964250875.1 uncultured bacterium | reverse complement strand
TTTTGTCGTAGCGATGAGCGAACTTTAATTTCTGCTGGTGATGACACAACAAAACCCTGGCGGCTTCAGCCTAACGGCACTTCCAAGCTGCGTCAATCTATTAAAGACAAAGGGATCACGACGGCTGTTAGTTTAAGCCCTGATTGCCGAACTATTGCAACCGCTAGCATCGCTAGTATAAAGAATTTTACGCTCAGGCTCTGGCGTTCGGATGGCAAATTCATCAGAACTTTCTTCTCAAGGCACAAAGACCAAGTCAGAGGTCTAGACTTTAGTCCAGATGGTCAGACTCTTGCCTCAGCTAGTTGGGATAAGACGATCAGTCTCTGGCGGATAAAAGACGGCAAACCCCTTCGGACTATTCCCGCTCATACTGAGTTGTTTGGGGTGCGTTTTGTTGCTCGCAAGAACATTACTCCAAAATTTCCCAGGACACACTGATTGGGTGACAAGCGTCAGCTTTAGTCCCGACTGTAAAACTATTGCCTCAGGCAGTAGCGATCGCACAGTTAAAATCTGGAGTCTGGACGGAAAGGTAATTAAGAATTTGCCAGGACACCAAGGTGATGTTTTGGGAGTAAGTTTCAGTCCCAACGGCAAGATGATTGCTTCAGCTAGTGCCGACGCGACTGTAAGACTTTGGGATGTAGATGGTCAGTGGTCTAAAGTTCTTCGAGGTCACGAGCAAGGTGTTCGCAGAGTTAAGTTCAGCCAAAGTGGTAGAACTTTAACGTCAGCAAGTACAGATGAAACAATTAAGCTTTGGAGTGTAAATGGTGATTTGCTACAAACTTTACAAAGACACAACCAAGCCGTTTCTGATGTCGGATTCAGCCCCGACACCAAAACCATTGCTTCTGCTGATTCTAGTGGGGACTTGACTCTTTGGAACTTAGACTTGGGCGATTTGCTGAAGCAAAGCTGTAGTTGGCTGGGTGACTATCTTAAATCTAAACGCAATTCCAGTGAAATAAGTGTTTGTCGGCACTAATATCAAACATGCTAACGTGTAACTGAGAGAGCGAAATGGATAACAAAAAATGAAGTCATCGTGATGAATAAAAATTTTGTGATACTTTGATAATATTCTTCTAAAAGAAAAAAGGGTGAGATTATGGCAGGTTCAGATGATTTGGCTCAAGCCGAAAAGTTATATGGAGAAGGTAAAAGTGCTATGGATACAGGCGATAAGGACGAGGCAGAGAAATTTCTTGGACAAGCATTAGATCTTTTTAATAGTTGCATTCAGGCTCAAGGTAATAGTTATAGTGTTCTTCCACCTGGCACAGATCAAAAGATACAAGATATAAAAGGAACACTAAGTACGATTTAGACAATTACAATCTACAGCCTAAGTAAACTCGTTTCGTGAAGAAGCTCACAGATGCCCTTTCAGTAATATCCCTGACCCTAGGATTTCCCATCTCTACTTTTTCGGTGCGATCGCTGATTCTAAGCAGCCTAATCTTGAGGGAATCTGTGTGAATCCTCCACAGAAATCCCATGAGTCAGTTAGTATCCCACAGCCTAATCTCTTCTACCGCGTGGGGGCAGCTACAGCGGCGTTTGAAGTGTCGTGCAGCTCTCGCAATGGCCTTCAACCCCAATTTGAGGCCGCAAAAGAAAGGGCTACTGAAGCCTCGACTCCGCAAGTGATAGTCAATCGGCGCTGATATGGTGGACTCTAGAAGGGTAACTATGTCCATCCTTGCTTGAGCTTTCATTTCCTGCATGACGAGCGATCGCCGCCACTTCCTCAGAACCTTTGGGTTAGCAGCGTTAGCGACCCAAGCTAAACCATCTTCAAGAACTCTACTCAAGCCACCACGGTTGAAAGTGGGCGATACAGTTGGCTTGATTAATCCTGCTAGTCCCATTGACCCAGAAGACATCAAGCAGGGCAAGGATGTGCTGGCTGCCTTGGGTCTAAAAGTCAAATTGGGTTCGCATCTGCTTGATCGCTATGGCTATCTAGCAGGCAGAGACGACGATCGCGCTGCCGACGTCAACGCGATGTTTGCCGATACCTCTGTCCAGGCAATTCTCACCGTGCGTGGAGGCTGGGGCTGTAATCGAATCTTGCCATTACTAGATTACGATCTCATCCGTTCACATCCCAAAATTCTCCTCGGCTACAGCGATATTACTTCCCTCCTGAACGCAATTTACACCAGAAGTCGCATTGTGACCTTTCACGGGCCTGTTGGTACATCCACCTGGAATGCGTTTACAACGAGCCATGTAAAACGCCTGTTGTTCAATGGAGAAACGCTGAAACTGCAAAACCCCCTTCTGAGCGGCGATCCCATCACCACAGCTCAGTTCCGCGTAGCGACTATCAATCCTGGAACAGCAAGAGGAAGACTCGTAGGCGGCAATTTGTCAGTGCTAACAGCAATGGTGGGATCGCCTTACCTACCGCCCTGGAATGGAACTATTTTATTTGTAGAAGAAACCGGAGAGGACATCTACCGAGTAGACCGAATGCTGACGCAGCTAAAGTTAGCCGGAATTTTGGACCAAATCGCCGGATTTATCTTTGGGCAATGCACCGATTGCGGCCCAGGCGAAGAAAAGGAGACGCTGACATTGATGGAAGTCTTGAAGCACATTCTTCCCTCAGGAATTCCTGCCTGGTACGGTTCAGCGATCGGCCATATTCAGGACAAATTCACCCTACCAGTTGGTGTAGAAGTAGAAATTGATGCTTCATTAGGCACCATCCAAATGCTTGAATCAGCCGTCACCTGATACCGTCCAACACCATCCACCGCCAAACCTAATCCTGCACTGACTTTTGATAAGACTCCAAAACGCCACTGCGAATCATAAGTTTAGGCCAAATCAATAGGAAAAATCCCATCCAAGTTAACAAAGGTATGGAGACAAGAACTGTAATCCACATCGTCTTCAACAGCAACCAGCTACCACCAATGAGCGTGACACCAGTCAAGAGAATAGACCAAGGCTGACACCACCAGGGCTTAAACTGCCAAGGGCTAACAGACTTTTGTTCAGATGATTGGTTCATAGTACCGTAAGTAAATAGTTCATTAAAACGTCTTAGCGTAGAAGAGAGGTAGCTCCAACTTTACTCTTTGCTTTAGATTCACGGCTGCGCTTGCGCTTGAAGCCTTTACGATCAGTAACTTTAGTGTCGCTTAGTGCTGTTGAGCTGTAAAGTCAGTAATCAGCGATTTACAAGAGGTCTGTAGATTTGAAGATATATGTAGACACAAGTGTATATAACAGACCATTTGATGATCAGACGCAGCCGAGAATATCTCTAGAAACCCAAGCTTTTCGTGTGGTGCTGCAACTTGTAAGATCTGGGGCAATAGAACTCGTTAATTCATCTATATTAGAATATGAGAATAGTTGGAATCCATTTGCTTTAAGACATCTGTGGATCGAGCGCTGGTTGCAGATGGCAGAGTTTTATCAAGAAGTGAATCAGGTAATTATAGAACGAGCACAGGTATTGGAACAACAGAGACTCGGCTCAGTCGATGCTCTACATGTTGCCTGTGCTGAGACATCTGGGAGTGAATGTCTGTTGACTTGTGATGATCGACTCATCCGGCGGTATCAGGGGACTATTAAAGTTATCAACCCTGTAAATTTTGTGTTAGCAATGTCAGAAGGAGCATAATCATGAACGTAAAAATGCTTAAAGAACAGGATGTTATACGAGAAGCCTTAGAAATTCTGGAAAGACATATGGAGCCAGCAAAAGTTGCTCTTTTAATATCCATGTTGCCAGTAGGTGAAGGCAACTATCTGGCTATCCGGGAGAAGTTATTCGCTAACGAAACTGTTGCTACGCTGGTTGAGAAGATTCAAGTTCGTCAGGACGGTGAAGATTCGATTTCCCTTCCCTAAGTACATCTACAATATTTTGATTGTGAGCAGAAGACAGGTAGTAACATTTGTTAACAGCTACATCCTCTGTGCCTCTTTTAGTTTAGTTTACAATTGTAACTCCGTCACCTGACGCACCAAAGCCGCCAATCGCTCAGCACTATCTGGAACAGCGATCGCCCGCGCCGCCTCTCCCATTTGCGCCAACTGCCCAGGCGACTGCAACAAACTTAACACCTTACCCTCCAGTAATTGAGCAGTTAGATCCGCTTGAGACAACACCAACGCCGCGCCAGATACCGCAAACGCTGAGGCATTGTAGGTTTGGTGATCCTCCGCCGCATAGGGAAAGGGAATCAAGATGGCTGGTGTCCCTGTTACCGCTAGCTCTGTCAAAGTTCCAGCCCCAGCCCGACTAATCGCTAAATCTGCCCGCTGTAGCAGCCCAGCCATGTTGTCATAGAACGGCAAGGGAAAATACTGCGGATGCTTCAGCGTGCCAGCATCTGGGTCATTCTCTCCCGTCAAATGAACCACCCAAGCCCCAGCATCAAACCAAGCCGCAGCACATGGGCGCACCAATCGATTCACGGCAACCGCTCCCTGGCTGCCGCCAACCACCACAATCAGGGGCACTTTCTCAGGAATAGGTAACAGTAAGGGAGCTTTATCTGCCCCTACCCGGAACTGAGAACGAACTGGCGTGCCGGTGTAGACCGTTTTGACGCGGGGGAGGTACTTGGCAGCTGGCTCAAACCCGATCGCCACAGCCCGACACCAAGGGCTAAACCACCGCGTGACTTTACCCGGTATGGCGTTGGATTCATGGAGAATAACGGGTAGAGACAGCGATCGCGCCGCCATCACAGCCGGGGCAGCAATGTAGCCGCCAGTTGAGAACACGCCCTGAAAATTCCCCCTCTTGAGCAGCTGCCGGACTTGGAGAATAGAGCGAGTCAGTTTGCCCAGAACTCGTAAGGACGAGAGTCCGAGACGCTGTTGAAATCCCTCCACCTTGATCGTGTGCAAGGGATAATGGTCGGGCACTAACTGAGTCTCTAGCCGATCGGGAACACCCAGCCACTCTATTTGGTAATCTGGCAATTGTTCAGCTAAGGCGATCGCCGGAAACAAATGTCCACCAGTGCCACTAGCAGCAATGAGTAATCGTGTTGGTGCTGTCATTCCTCTAGATCGTTAGCTCCTGATTCTTACCAATGTGAACAAGGGGTCTCATGAATCCCCCCTATTGATTGAAATAACTTAAGATCAAAAATTAGCTGCCTGCTGTAATTAACTATCCAAGCTATCACTTATGGGTACCCTCGTGACTTTCAGCCACTGCTCCAAGTTATTCTCTCGTAAAAACCATCAACCGTTCGGCTGGCTGGTCCTACTAACGCTCTCATTAACAACGCTTGGAAATAGCGCTCAGGCAGAAACTGCGGCAACTGCACCACCTCAACTCAAAAACCTTTTAGCGCAAGTCGATGCGGCAGCAAGCAGGCACGATATTCAAGCGGTTATGCAGTTCTATGGCGCAAATTTCACCAACTCCGATGGCTTAACGCCTCAGGTGATGGCGAAAGCCTTGACTCAGCTCTGGCAGCGTTATCCGCAGTTGAAATATCAGACACAGCTGCAATCCTGGTCATCTCAAGGAAATGCGATCACGGCGGAAACAATCACCAGTATCACTGGCATTCAGTCTGTAGCCAGTGGCAACATGTCGCTCAACTCCAGCATTAAGTCGCGGCAGCGCATTGAAAATCAAAAGATTGTTCAGCAGGAAATTCTGTCAGAGCGCAGCCAACTCAGTGCTGGTGCTAAACCTCCCACTGTCGAGGTACAGTTACCAGAGCAGGTCAAAGTTGGCCAGCAGTATAACTTTGATGCCGTTGTTCAAGAGCCACTGGGCGATGACTATCTGTTAGGAGGGGTGCTTGAGGAGCCAGTTCAGGCTAGTACATATTTGAACCCAACGCCAGTAGAGCTGGAGTTACTACCAGCAGGTGGGATTTTCAAGCAGGGTCAAGCATCAGCAAATGCACAAAGCCGCTGGATCTCGGCGATTTTAATTCGGGGAAATGGCATGGTTCAGATTACTCAACGCCTACGGGTAGTAGATGGAAATACAACGGGTTTTACGAACCTAAAAAGCAGTAGGGCTTCTACCGGATCCTAAATCTTAAATTGTTTTGAGATGTAGAACTCTGAATTATATGGCTTTGTTTGAACAAATTGTCATGATTACTGGCGCGAGTAGCGGCATCGGTGAGGCTTGTGCGAGGGTGTTCGCTCAGGCGGGTGCGAAACTGATTCTGGCGGCGCGACGGCAGGAACGGCTAGACGAGCTAGCGACAGAACTGAGCAAGTTTACTCACATATATCTGTTGCCATTAGATGTTCGCGATCGCGTCGCTGTCGAGTCAAGCGTCTCTAGCCTGCCAACAGACTGGTCAGATGTAGACGTTCTCATCAACAACGCTGGTTTAAGTCGAGGGCTAGGCAAACTGTATGAGGGTAGCTTTCAAGATTGGGAAGAGATGATCGATACCAATATTAAAGGGCTGCTGTATCTCACCCGCTCGGTTGTGCCTGGGATGGTTAGTCGGGGACGCGGCCATGTCGTAAACCTTGGCTCGATTGCTGGTCATCAAACTTATCCCGGTGGCAACGTCTATTGCGCGACTAAAGCTGCTGTGAGAGCGATCTCGGAGGGGCTGAAACAAGATCTGCTGGGGACGCCTGTGCGAGTGAGTTCGGTTGACCCTGGGTTGGTGGAAACTGAATTTAGTCAGGTCCGCTTTCGCGGTGATGCAGAAAAAGCGAAACAGGTATACGGGGGATTAACACCTCTGACGCCAGCCGATGTAGCTGATGTCATATTTTTCTGTGTCACTCGACCGGCCCATGTCAATATTAGTGAGGTTCTGCTCACGCCAACTGACCAAGCTGGCGCAACGCTGTTTAATCGGCAAGCATGAAGAAGGCAGGCAGAGGGCAGTAGGTTGGATTTTCATATGAAGATCGATTACGTTCAATTCTATGTAGATGATGCTGGAGCTTCACGCGACTGGTTTGTACGCTACTTAGGCTTACAGCCGATAGCCAGTGGCGCTAATCGTCATACCCGCATAGAAGTTGTAGGGATGTATGAAGGTGAGACCCCGCAGTGTCAGTTTGTCATCTCTTCACCGCTGACGCCACTCAGCCCCATAGCCGAGTTTCTACGTCAGCATCCAGCCGGTGTAGCAGACATCGCCTTTTTAGTGGAAGATGTGGCAGCGGTGATGGAGAGGGCGATCGCTGGTGGAGCAAAAGTTCTGCAACCACTTCAGCAATACCGGCATCATCAAGGTTGCCTGAAGTGGGTCAAAATTGCGGCTTGGGGTTCCTTGAGTCATACCCTAGTGGAGCGTGCTGACGTCAGCGCGCTCTTGCCAGTGTACGCTGACGTAGATTGGAATTGGGCCAAATCAATTTTTGATGAAGGTCCATCTGGTACCGCCGAAGGTAGCAACGATAGGGTTAAGTTCACTGGCATTGACCATGTGGTCCTGAATGTAGCGGCTGGCGACTTAGAGCGTGCTGTCACTTGGTATAAAAACACTCTAGATTTTCAGTCCAAGCAGACGTTTAAGATTCAAACAGAACATTCTGCTTTGCATAGTCAGGTTGTCGTTTCGCGCAACAATCGGGTGCAGTTCCCGATCAACGAGCCAGCGTCACCCAATTCCCAAATTCAGGAGTTTCTGAATGTGAACCGAGGGCCAGGAGTTCAGCATATCGCCTTACAGACATCCAACCTTGTAGAAGTCGTCTCTCAATGCCGCACTATAGGTCTACCGTTGCTCCCAGTGCCGCTTAGCTACTACAGCCAGTTACAGCAAAGGCAAGGATTCTCCCTGTCAGCAGCACAACTTGAGGAAATCGCGCAGCAGCAGATTCTGGTTGATTGGGACACGATCCCTGGCGAAGCGGTGCAAGCATTGCCCTTACTACTTCAAACCTTCACTCAGCCAATTTTTGGACAGCCGACTTTTTTCTTTGAGCTGATTGAGCGCAGGTTCCAGGCGCGAGGTTTCGGCGAAGGTAACTTTCGGGCCTTGTTTGAGGCAGTTGAACGTGAGCAGTTGAAGCGGGGAAGTTTAAAATAGATGATGAGACTGATTACTGACTTTGATGGACCGATTGTTGATGTTTCCGAACGGTACTACCGCGTTTATAGGTTCTGTCTAGAACAGACTCGACGTCCAGAACAGTCGGTAGTTGAGCTGGACAAAGCCGTATTTTGGCAGTTGAAGCGATCGCGCATCCCGGAAACAGAAGTTGGCAGGCTTTCTGGCTTGGACGCAGAACAGGCGAAAGAGTTTGCGCAGTTACGAAGACAAACTGTCCATACACAACCCTACTTTGGCTATGACTGCCTTGCCCCTGGAGCTGTAGTCGCACTAGAGAAAGTTCAACAGGCTGGGGCTGACTTGGCTGTTATGACTATGCGTCGCGTGCGGGAGCTAGACTATGCCTTCGATCGATTTGATTTAGGCCGGTTTTTCCCGAAGGATCGGTGCTATTGCTTGACTGATGATTATGTGAAGACTCGTGACGTTGACGATAAACCGCTGTTGATGGAAAAAGCTCTATCCGAACTGCCCCCCGCCGCTGAGACATGGATGGTTGGGGATACAGAAGCCGACATCATCGCCGCTAAAAATCACGGTGTCAAGGTCGTGGCAGCCTTATGTGGAATCCGCGATCACGCCCAACTTGAACTCTACCAGCCCGACTTGATCGTCCAAGACCTTGGTGCAGCGGTAGACATGTTTTTACAGTCAGCTCCGCCACCGCCACAGCCCAGTAGCAATAGAGTCATGACTGATACCTGAGAAATTACCGGAAAAATTACCGAAGTTACCGAAGGAAACTGCTGGCTAACCACAGTAGAACAAACGTAACCAAAGTCGCCAACTGCTCGGATGTCAGAGTAAGCGTTGCGACTTGCCCCTGGATCCAGCTACCGAGTATTCCACCCGCAACTAAACCGACGATTAAACCTAAACCAGTCAGCAGTACTGCTCTACCAAACTTTTGCTCTTTACGGTTGAGAAAGTAAAGGCTGAGACCAACCCCCGCTATCAGGGTTAACTGTAGAGCTTGGACATAAAATACACTAAGACCACTCAACCCTAGAAACAACACGCCCGGTAGAAGAACATCCGTTGGACTCGGAGTGTCCAGCAGACGCTGTAGCCAACCAGGTGCCTGTTTCGCTGGAGTTGGGCTTTGATTGGGAGCCTGAGCAAGACGTTCTGGAAACCGAATGCGTTCAGGCACCTTGATTTTGCCTTCCTGTCGCATCCGTAGGCGCTCCATCAAAATTGCATCATAAGCTGATTCAATCGCTTCTAGCTGCTTAGGGTCACCACTGTACTGCTGCAGCAAACGGCTGCGGGCATCCTGAATTTCATCAAATGTAGAATCCTCTGTCACCCCAAGATTGTCGTAGGGATTTGGCTCACTCATGTAGATATATTACCTCGCTTTCACTTAGGAGGCAGCTGTGGAGGAACAACAATTTCAGGTTTCAGGCCAGCCAAAATAATTTTAAAATCTGACCGACGAAATAGCGTTGACCATGTTCACTTTAACATATGCTGGGAACTCCGTGGAGCGTTTAAGGCATCAACAGTAGGTCGGTCGGTAGAATAAACAGTTACTTGTTAGCGTTGGGCATGGGCCATAGGGCATAGGGCATAGGTAGAGAACCAGCACTACATACTCCCCAATGCGGAATATACAGCTTGCTTTATTTCCGCCCACTTACTTAGTAATCCTCGTAATTGGGGCAAGATATCCAAATCTCGATTTAGAATTAAAGCATTTCGAATCTCACAGGAAGGCGGACGGCTGTTCGTCGCCTTGTCGTTGGTTGTTAGTTGTTTGTAACAACCAACGCTCGCGTAATCCCGCCGCCTCCTGGGATGGGATCGGTTAAATGAAGTAAACGTTTAGGCAAATTCTTCCAGAAACATTGATCAAACGCGCATTCTGAAGCGAGGCTCAACAGTTACAAGTTATTAGCGTTCCCCGGAACTATGCTGATAATTGTCTAATATGCTGAATAAAATACTAATTCCTAGTCAAGGATCTCTTGCCTCAGCCCTATAGCAGTTGTTACCTTAGCTTCATAACTCACAACTCAGCTTCTCATCTGCCTGTTAATCCTCAATCTTTTTGTGCAAAATGATGTCCACGGCTGCCACCAAGATTCTTGTCGTTGATGACGACCCTTCGGTCCGGAACTTAATCCAACGCTTTTTAAAACAGAGCTATCAGGTGGAGTCTGCCGAAGACGGTAAGACTGCCCTAGCAGTATTTGAGCAATTTAATCCGGACCTAGTGATTCTGGACGTAAATTTGCCAGATGCAATTGGCTATAACCTCTGTCAGGACATGCAGAGTCGTACTGGTGTGTTTGTCCTCATGTTGACTAGCCGGTCAGACGAAGCCGATAAAATCAAGGGATTTTCCCAAGGTGCTGATGATTATCTCACCAAGCCGTTTAGCTTGGGTGAGTTGGAAGTTCGCGTGGGAGCTATCTTGAAGCGTCAGCGGAGTGTCACTACAGCCGAGCAACAACGCCTGATCTTTGAAAAGTTGGTAATTGACCCAGTACGGCGGGAAGTGACACTCAATCAGCAGATGATACCATTAACCGCTCTTGAGTTTGACCTTTTGCATTTTTTAGCTAGCCATCCAGGTCGCGTTTGGCGACGCTCGGAGCTAATCCAAGAGGTGTGGGACTATGAGTATGTGGGAGACCAGCGAGTTGTAGACGTACACATTGGTCAAATCCGCAAGAAGATTGAGATTGATGCCACCCAACCAGTGTTGATTCAAACCGTGCGTGGCGTTGGCTATAAATTTGAGGCACCGAGTCAGGCTCAGCAGCCAGGTAAGACTTAGCGAGATTTTTTTGCTCTCGCAGAGGCGCAAAGGCGCGAAGGGTAGTTTTGGCTTGGCGTCTTGGCGTCCTGGCGTGAGAATTTTAGATTTAACCTAAAAGGCTGTGGAGTTAGGACAGTAGATGTACCCGGTTGCTTAGGACTAAGTAGTGAGGTCTGAAGGGGTCTACTCAGTCCTCAGTTCTCAGTTCATATCAAGACTCATCAACCCTAAGGCAAGGGTCAACAGCCCAAGAAAACTGTTAACCACAGCGGTGAAATAGGGTTTCCAGGTAGACGCGAGCCGCACGGCGATCGCCATTGCCATTTTGGAGCAAGAACAGTGACAGTGCTGCTGCAAAAACTCGGTCTTGATCCCAATCGGGATGAGTCTCTAGGTAGCTTTTGAGCGATTCGTGTAGCTCTTCTGGAATCTCGGTCATGATGCTAACAGTCGCGTTCATTTAAAACCTCCCCTAAGCAGGGTAAATCAACAGGGCAGCCTTACTTCCAGCCATCTAAATCTACAAGTCATGCCAGCTCATTGCTTTCCACTAAGAAAAGCGATAACAACCTCATCCGTTTTCCCCACCCCCAAGTGAGCAGATGAACAGAATTAAGAAGCAGGTCGAATCATTGTGCGGCAAGAGGGGGTAGGGTTGTCAATGCTGAGAAATGTTACAAACATTCTGTTCTCAAACAAGGCTCTACGAGACGATGAGGGTTCGAGGCTAATTTTTGTTACATTCCTTCATCATCAAGGAGCTGTTTCTGAACTTTTGGGTTTTCCAACTAAAAATCCACAGTCCTACTGCAAAACCATTGCCTACCGTACTTGCTTGTGGAAAACTTGGGTATATCTGTGGAAAAGCTTCAACTACTTTGTGGAAAGAATGGGGAATCAGTGGGGAGAATCGACGGGAAAGATAAGAATTGCAAAGAAGTCAGAAGTTAGGCTTTTGGCACCAAGAATAAGAGTGAACACCAAAAACGCACCCCACCTCCCCATCACGCCACCTCCCCATCACTCAACAGCGCCTGCAAAGCCTCCTGCATCTGTTCCGGCGTTGTCGTTGTTGTTCCAAACTGGCGGACTACGATGCTTGCGGCCAAATTTCCCAGCACAGCTGCTTGCCAAAGCGAAGCTCCGGATGTCAGGCCCAGTGTTAACGCCGCCACCACTGTATCCCCCGCACCCGTAACGTCAAACACCTCTGTACGGTTAAAGGCTGGAATGTGGTGTTCTGCTCCATGGCGATCAAATAGGGTCATCCCCTGCTCACCACGGGTGATTGAGATTTGCTGAGCTTGGGTCAAGGCAAGGAGGTCTTGACCTGCTCTATGAAGCTCTTGAGGGGTTGAGATCGAATAACCTACCGCTTGCTCTGCTTCGGGGAGGTTTGGAGTAAATAGCATTGCCCCCCTGTACCGTTGGATTTGCTTTTGGGTATCCACGATTGTCTGAGGGTGAGATAGAGCTGCCTCAATAACTGGCTGCGTGAGAACACCATCGCCATAGTCCGAGCAGACGACGGCATCAACCATATCTAATTGAGACCGAATGTATTCAGCCAACTGGACCTGTAACTCTGAGTCTGGCAGTTCATCCGATTTGCGGTCCACCCGCACAATCTGCTGAGTCACAGACTGGCGAGAATGTCCAGAAATCCGAGTTTTAGTCACGGTGGGGCGGTTTGGGTCAGTCAGGACTCCATTGGTATCTACTCCAGCTGATTCAAAAGTGTGACGCAGCGATCGCCCTTGGTCATCCTTCCCTAATAGCCCCACAACTTTGACTTGCGCCCCTAGCTTCGCCAGGTTGTAAGCTGCATTCGCTCCACCTCCTGGCACCTGTCTTGTGGTCTCGTGGCGCAAAATCAGTACTGGCGCTTCCCTAGAGATTCGCTCTACCTGACCAGTCAAAAACTCATCAAGGGTTAAATCTCCTACGACTAATACCCGTGATTGGCTAAATCGCTCCAGCAATTGGAATAATTGTTCAGCATCAGCGTGTAGCTGAGCCGCGAAAGTAGAGTCTAATACCATTTTGGCTTTTGGCTTTTGGCTTTTGGCTTCTGAAACGCCTGCTATAAGCTAATGCGTGAGAATTCAAATCTTGCATCATAAAGCAAGATGGTACAAAGCCACAAAACTCAAAACTCAAAACTATTAATACTATAGGCACTATAGCCGTATGCTAGAGTTTCTTTCCAGGAACCTGATGGGTTCAGCATACCGTTAATTGTTTTAGCCAGAGGCACCGTCACACCCTTAATTTTTCCCGGTAGAATTGCATACTCTTGAGTTGGCTCTACTACATATTGAGGACACTTATCGCTAAGACCAGAGGTGATTAAAAGCTGGTTGACTTCAGCAGCAGAGTATTGCTTTAAATAAATTTGCTTGTTGCTCGAGGGGTTCAGTCCTCTTGCCAGGTTATGAATGAAGTGTGCTGGACAAGACTTATTATGGAAGGAATGATTGAAAATAAAAGCCCCACCAGGTTTAATCACGCGAGCAATTTCTGCTAAGAGGATTTTTATTTGTGCCTCCGGTATGTGCATAAAGACACAATTTGAAACAACTAAATCTATGGAGTTGTCTTTTAAAGGCAACTGTTCAGCTGAATCGCAGATTACATAAAACTCCGCTGTGGGGAAAAAATTGTACTCCTGCTTAAACTTCAGTAACCGCTGTAGTAAGGTTTCGGAGATGTCAATTCCATAGTACTTGTTGCAGGCAAGATTTTTCCCTTTAGATAGATGCAGAGGAATTCTGCCATATCCACAGCCGATTTCTAAAACGGAATCAACGGATTTATTATTGGGAAATTTCGTCCAAGTACCGCCGGGGGTTCCAGTAATAACTGTATAGTCTGCTTTAGCTGGTGATAATTCTTCTATATTTTCAAACTCTTGAGAACCATAGTATTCTTTTCCAATTTTGTCCCACACCTGTTTGTGGCTGCTACTGTTCAACTGCTCATAGTTTTTAGGAAAGTAAATGCCGTTTTGAAGCTGGAAGTCATTTAGATCCTTTAAATCTTTTTTGTCCTGTAGTTGACCCATCTGACTAGTTCTCCTTTTTTCGCCATTTTAGTTGTGCCACATCACCTGTAACACCGTACCTCTACTTAACTTAAAAATTTTCTCATGCCCCATGCCCCATGCCCCATGACGCCAGTTGCCTCAACGGGGGGAACCCCCGCACGGCACTGGCTCCCCTATGCCCCAAACCAGGTTTTCACCACAAGTACGGTAGCAGCTTCTTTAACGTTCTGAGTCTGAGGAACCCTGAAAGCCTTGGACAATGCGGGATAGCTCCGACTTTTCATCGACGGTAACGCGTGTGGGAGAACCACTGATAATTCGTTCGTAGCTGCGGAAGGAATCGGTAATAACCGGACCATCTGCTTTGATAGTATATTCACGGATGCCCTTGTCATGCCAAGACCCCCGCATTTTAAAGACGTTAATCGCTCGAGCCATCTCCCCACGAATTTCCACGTACTGTAGCATGATGATTGAGTCTGTGATTGTGGAAATATGGGAGTCTGTAATTGAGTTGGCTCCCATGAACTCCTCGGTGGTGTTGGTGAAAAAGCCAGTGATCTCCTCTTGTTTGGCATAACCAGTCACACCAATCACAAACTGCCGGAAGGCGTTGTTACTCACTCCACGCGCCAGTGCTGAGAGTGAGTCAATCGCAATGCGGGAAGGCTTGAATTCAGCAATTTCTGACTTAATGATTTGTAGGTGGTCTTCTAATCCAGCAGATTCAGGATAGGCACAGATAATTTTCAATAGACCTTGGCTCTCTAGCTCTTCAAAATCAATGCCCCAGGAGTAAGCATTGCGAGACAGTTGAGCGCGAGATTCTTCGTAAGCAAATAGGATGGCGCGATCGCCCTTAAGGCAAGCGTCTTGCAAAAACTTGCTCACCAACATCGTCTTACCAGTGCCAGTCGCTCCCGTTGCTAGGATGATGGAATCTTTGAAGAAGCCGCCGCCGCACATCTCGTCCAGCGTTTTTACTCCAGAGGATACCCGAACATTAGAGGAGCGTTGAGTGAGTCGCATCGCCCCTAGTGGAAAGATGTTGACCCCATCATTAGTAATTGTGAATGGATACTCTCCTTTCATGTGGGTTGAACCACGCAATTTAAGAATCTCAATGGTGCGGCGGCGACGTTCACCCTCTAGAACATTGCGAACGATAGCCACATTGTCAGAGACAAATTCCTCCACTCCAAAACGCGCCACTGGTCCATATTCCTCTGTCCGCTCGGTAGTTATGATCGTGGTGACACCAATCTGCTTAAGACGTGCCACCAGGCGAAAAATCTCTCGACGCACAACCGAAGCCGCCTCATACTGCTGAAACAGGGCTGTAATTGAGTCGATAGAAACCCGCTTAGCCTTGTATTTGTGAATAGCGTATTTTAATCGCTCAATGAGAGCGGAAAAATCGAAGTTACCAACAACCTCCTGCCCTTCTGGGTCGGGAGATGCATCTAGAATAAACAGTTTACCGGCATCAATCAGGCTTTGTAAGTTCCAGTTGAAGCTACCGGCGTTTTTAATAATGTCGCTAGGAGATTCCTCAAAAGTAACAAATACTCCAGGTTCAGAGAATTGAGTAATACCGTTATAAAGAAACTGCATTGAGAATAATGTTTTGCCAGTACCAGATGTGCCGCTAATTAACGTAGTTCTACCAACTGGAAGACCACCATGACTGATATCGTCAAAGCCCTCAATCATCGTCCGAACTTTTTGTACACCTCTAAACTGCTGGATGGCTGGTAGTGCAAATTGATCAGTGTCATTCATCACGGTTACTCATTCATCCGAGTGTTCTTCTGCACTTAGCTCTTCATAGAGCAGATCCAGTCCAATTAACACCTTCTCTCGATCTGAGAGGTCGCCAATGATTTTTCGCACTGGCGGCGGCAATACTCTAGCTAGAGTTGGCGTTGCTAAGATTTTATCCTCCTCTGCCAATTGAGGACTTTGCAGCACATCAATGACTCTAAGGGCATAAACACCTTTAAACTCCTGTTCTAAAATATTTTTAAGTGTTTTTAATGCCCTAATTGAGTTAGAAGTTTTACCCGCAATGTAGAGCTTAAGCACGTAAGTCTGTTTCAACGCATTCATAGAAGTGGGTGATGCTGGAGTACAAAAAGTAAGATAAACGGTAGTTCAATCAAAATCTTTTAGGTGTAGAACAACGGTAGACCTCACACAGATGAGCTAAGATGTCTATTAACGCTAAACGGTAATCGAGCAACACCTCTTCACTTCGCCCTTCCAATTTTAGCAGCCTAGAAAAGTCCTCAATCAATTCCATATGAATTTCAATGATTTGAGGTACAGGAATATTGCTGGAGAAAGCTGTATTGATAAATCGGTCAATTTGTTGTTTAAGTTTTATGTCTGAACTGAAGTAGTTTAGCAGGATCTGGCGGTAGTCTGATTTGAGCTGCTGCAAAAATGTTTGCTGTTCTGCGGATGGCATTTGATATGGAGTAACCGTTATTTTTGCTTGTGAGCCTTAACTACAACGGTGGCAAGGAGCGGTTTGACAAATTGGGCGCTCACCTGATCAGTGGCTCGACTAGTTTAGTTAAGGCTTTCTAGCTCAACAGCAACGGCAAATGCTGCCTAAATATTGCTGAAGAGTTTGTGTCAAAAACTTAGAATGCAGGAGTTGTCCAAATCCTCAATTAAGATAATTTAACGAAGGTGAACTGTTGTCACGTTGTAAATCATTATAATTCGTGAACGCTTACACTTGCGACTTGTGCTGCATGATTACAGTTAAATGTGGCTTTTGGTTGGAAATCCCCACGTGACTTGCTTGAAAATTGTTTCAACTGCGTTAATCCTTAAATGAGTCAGCTGTCGCGGGCAGACATACTAATGTATGGCTTAAAATAAATGCTTTAAGCCCATTTTAAGCTCATTGACGGATTGATCCATACCACAACAGCCCTTTTACCTTGCTGCCTCACGTCCATGCCAACTGCTGCACTCACTGACTTCATCGCAAATGCACCAAGTTGTTCGACTTCAACCAGTCTGACATTGGTACTGGAAATTTTTAGCCGAGGGCAGTGCGATCGCTTGGTAGTGATAGATGAGCAAAAGTGCCCGATCGGACTTGTGCGTCTACAGCGCTTAATGCCTGTACTATTCTCTCAAGCTTCTCAATTTAGCGTAGCGACAGCTGCTAGTCGCCCTGAATTAGAACAATCGATTTCAGTGCTAGAACCATCGCTTATAGAACCTGTATTTACAATACCTGCCCAGACAAGTGTAGAGCAGTTTAGATTCCACCTCCGCTCCCAACGCCAAACAGAGACGAGCTTTGATTGGGCACTGGTAGACGCATCTGGTAAATTCTTGGGGCTGCTGGACTCACGCCTGCTACAATTTTTGGCTGTTTCACTGAGTGTCAACAGCGACAAAGCAGTTGAAGGTGATACTGACCTCCAAAATTCCCTTCAGGACTCACTGGTTCAGCTTCTGGAACAACTGCCCTGGCCTCTACTCTTGCAAACCTCTACTGGTGAAGTCATAGCGCAAAATCTAGCTTGGTGGCAGCAGTTGGGAGCTTCAACAGAAGCGATTAGACGAGAGGTAGAAACAGTCTTAGCTCCCTCATGCATCTGCGGCTGGCCCGAACAAACTGGTCAACAGCGATGGCAGTTCATCAAAATTCCCTTACACGACCTCAAATTAAGGACGATACAGGCGTCGCCTCTACAGAACTTAGAATCCTCAGCCCTCACGCCTCACCTATGGCTATTGCTAGCTCATGATGTCACTGAACAGCAGCAGCTGGCATCGGAACTAGCAGCAAAGAATGCCGATTTGATTCAGCTTAACCGGCTAAAGGATGAATTTCTATCCTGCATTAGTCACGAACTTAAGACACCCCTCACCGCTGTTTTAGGGTTATCTGATCTGTTAAAGGATCAGGCTTTGGGCCACCTGAACGAGCGCCAAGTCCGCTATGCTCATCTGATTCATCAAAGTGGCCGCCACTTGATGACCGTGGTTAATGACATCTTGGATTTAACCCGCATGGAGACCGGACAGCTAGAGCTGACATTGGAGCCAGTGCAAATTAGAACCGTCTGCGATCGCGCCATTCAACAGGTTGAGGCTATGCATGCTGGAACGAAGCAGCCACAGATGGCAGAAAAACTCCTAGAGGTATCTGGTAGCCATCGCTTTTCCATTGAACCAGGCTTAGAGCATCTCGTGGCAGACAAGTTACGCCTACGTCAGATGCTCGTTCATCTGCTCTCCAATGCCTTTAAATTCACCGAAGCAGGTGGTGAGATTGGGCTTTGTGTAAGTCGCTGGGAGGGTTGGATTGCCTTCACAGTTTGGGATACGGGTATTGGCATTCCCGAACAACAGCAACACCTCATTTTTCAGAAATTCCAGCAGCTCGAAAATCCCCTGACTCGACGCTTTGAGGGAACAGGTCTGGGGCTAGTCTTAACCAGAGCATTAGCCCGCCTCCACGGTGGAGATGTGAGCTTTTTGTCTAAAGAAGGCAAAGGCAGTCAGTTTACACTGCTTCTACCGCCTATCCCCTTGCAGGAGGGAGTGGGGAGATGGGGGGTTTC
>CAXUIV010000027.1:6593-18459 GCA_964250875.1 uncultured bacterium | reverse complement strand
TTTGCTGCTTGTCGTTCAATCCGATAATACGATTGAGTAGCTTGGGTTGTACGATGCTGCTCTGTAGCCACTACTAAACTAAAGATAGTTTCAGACCAATGCGTCGTTCAGCCTCCTTTCAACGTTTGCTTACAATTGGTTTGAGCGGTCCGATTGTTGCTCTTAACATCTGGCTGCTATCCGTAGTGTTTCATTATTTTGAGCAGCTAGTCACCATTCTAACAATCGCGGCGATTTTAGCTTTTCTACTGAATTACCCAGTTAGGTTGTTTGAGCGGGCACGCATTACTCGGCCTCAGGCAGTTAGCCTCGTTTTGTTGGCGACTTTAGCCCTTTTTGTCATTCTCGGTGTCACGCTGGTACCTGTAGTCATTAACCAAACGCTCGAATTGCTAACCAAAGAAATTCCCACCTGGTTACAGACCAGTCAAGATAATTTGCAGCGGTTTGACATTTGGGCCAAAACCAGGCATCTGCCGCTGGCTCTTACGGGCTTTACGAGTCAAATCAACGCTCAAATTTACAATTTGGTTCAACATCTGGCGGGTCAGGCAGTCGAATTTGCCTTGGGGACGCTGACTGGATTACTAAATGTGGTGTTAGTGATTGTGTTGGCATTTTACATGCTGCTATACGGTGAGCGGATGTGGCAGGGTCTGATCAACCTCTTGCCCGCTCAAATTGGCCTATCCTTAAGTGCATCCTTGCGGCTGAATTTTCAGAACTTCTTCATCAGCCAGCTGTTGCTGGGGCTATTCATGGTTATCACCCTAACTCCGATTTTTCTAGTTCTCAAGGTACCGTTTGCCCTTTTATTTGCTCTGCTAATTGGCATCGGCGAACTCATACCCTTTATTGGGGCAACCCTGGGGATCGGTCTGGTGACGATTTTGGTCCTATTCCAGAATTGGCTCTTAGCAGTCCAGGTGGCTATAGCTTCTGTTATCATGCAGCAGATTAAAGATAACGTGATTGCTCCTCGATTAATGAGCGGTTTCATCGGTCTCAATCCCATCTGGATCTTTATTGCCTTGTTAATGGGGGCTGAAATTGCTGGGATTTTAGGGGTGATTGTCGCCGTGCCGGTTGCCGGAACGATTAAAGGCACAATAGAAGCAATGCGCAACCTCAACCAGCAAAAGGGTGTTGTGTCAACTGTTGTCATCCCTCAGGACTCGCCGCCCGGTTGAGATGGAGTGATGAGGTGATGGGAGTACCGGGTTAGCGTCTGTCCGGATGAGAGGGCATATTACTTGAGATATGAATAAGTTAACTAATTGGGTCGAAGAAGTTGTGTATGAGACAAATTAATTTCTTGATAATATTTGCTCTGTGTCTAACTTTAGTTCTATTTGGCATGGAAAATACTGAACTAGAAAAGATTCAAATTATACCAAACTTGCAGGTAGAAGCACCAATATCTATTGAGTTAATTCTGGCTATGGGAATGGGTGCTGTCATAGCTTGGATCTTCAGCCTCTGGACACGGTTGCAGCGGTGGTTAGTATCACGTCAAGCAGTTCGCCAAAGAGACGTCCGCATTCAGGAACTAGAGCATAACTTTGAACAGTACAAAGCTGAAGCCCAAGATCGGCAACTTACTCTACCTCCAGCTTCAAGCCCCTCTGTTCAAGAAGCAACAGAAGCGTTTGCTAAATGAACGTGGTTCCTCCTGATAAACTTATGCAATACTCACTTCAAGTATGGAAGCCTTAAAGCTTTTTGAAGGCATTGCTCTCCTGATTGAACTGGCTCAGCAAGGTGAGATTGACCCTTGGGATGTCCAAGTTATTGAGGTGATTGATCGCTACTTGAGTGAAATCATCATGGCTCAGGAGGAAACCCACGCTGGCTGTGAAGCAGACTTATCTCAATCTGGGCAGGCTTTTTTGTCAGCATCAATGCTGGTCTTACTGAAAGCAAACACGCTCATCGATCTGGATGCACCAGCCGATGAGCCAACAGCGGAAACCTCCGCTGAAACCGAAGCCGGGGCAGTTTCTACAAAGTTGCGGCTGCCATTGGAACAGCAGTTACGCCGTCGCCCAGCTGCTTTACCTCCCCAGAAACGTCGGGTGGAGCTTAAGGAGTTGATAGACCAATTGCAGTTAATGGCGTCCCAGCTGCAAGCCCAACAGATCAAACCTTCGAGCAAAATCCACGCACGTCGCAGCCACCAATCACGCTCCCAAACTGCCCGTGCAATTGCCCAGTTGGCTCATCAGGAGAACCTCACAGAAGTCGCTGGGGAACTGGAACAGTTTCTTAATCACCGTCCACAAGCTCTGGATGCACAGGGCTGGCTCAACCTGGACCAGTTGGTAGATTTATGGGCAAAGGCAAAGCAATCAGCAACAGCATCATCTAATCACAACGGTAACAACGGTAACAACGTGGCGTTGTTTGGAGAAGTGAAGCCTGCCGAGGGGTTCAGAGAAACGGAAACTCCCTCTCCCAAAAACGCTCTAGACTCCTCTGAAGACTGCTTACATATACAGGACAATGACCGAGTGAGCGTCTTCTGGGCGCTGCTACTGCTGTCGGCTCAGTCCAAAGTAGAGCTGTCCCAAGAGGAGTTTTATCAGGAAATTAAGATCCGATCGCTCGAAGCAAAGTAATCGAAGAGAGCGAGGAGACAGTTGCGGGAGGGAGTCGGGTGGAAATGCATTCTTCCCGAAAACTCTACATTGAGGGGTGAGGCGTAAAGAGTTTAGCTTGCTGTTTCTTTCTGCACGTGGTGTTAGCGATAACTCAAGGCTAGAATTAACCGAAGACTAAGTATCAATTAAGCAAAGTAAAGTGGTCTGAAGCTGAGGAATAAATTCTTATGAAAGCTATGATTCTGGCTGCCGGTAAGGGGACTCGCCTACGTCCCATTACTTATACAATGCCTAAACCAATGATTCCTATCCTGCAAAAGCCAGTGATGGAATTTTTGCTAGAACTACTACGCCAGCATGGATTTGACCAGATCATGGTCAATGTTAGTCATTTGGCTGACGAAATTGAGAGCTATTTCCGCGATGGGCAGCGTTTTGGAGTACAGATTGCCTATTCGTTTGAAGGGCGAATTGTGGATGGGGCGCTCGTCGGGGAGGCGATCGGCTCTGCTGGCGGTATGCGGCGGATCCAAGACTTCTATCCGTTTTTTGACGATACTTTTGTAGTCTTATGCGGCGATGCCTTGATCGACCTTGACTTAACAGCGGCAGTAAAGTGGCATAGATCTAAAGGGTCGATCGCCACCGTGGTGATGAAGTCTGTCCCGCGAGAGGAAGTTTCTAGTTACGGCGTCGTTGTCACCGATGATGAAGGTCGAATCAAAGCTTTTCAAGAAAAACCGTCCGTAGATGAAGCTCTCAGCACCAATATCAACACTGGAATCTACATTTTTGAGCCAGAGATATTAAATTATATTCCCTCTGGTCAAGAATACGACATCGGTAGCCAGTTATTTCCAAAACTCGTAGAGATTAATGCACCTTTTTACGCTATTCCGATGGACTTTCAGTGGGTAGACATTGGTAAAGTACCAGACTACTGGCACGCAATCCGCGATGTGTTACTTGGCAAAGTCAAAAATGTTGGTATTCCAGGACAGCAGGTTGCTCCTGGGATATACACTGGCCTGAATGTAGCCGTGAACTGGGATAAAGTTGATATTACAGGCCCAGTATATATCGGCGGCATGACACGGATCGAGGATGGAGCTAGGATTGTGGGACCTGCCATGATCGGTCCTAACTGCTGGGTCTGTGGTGGTACGACAGTAGAAAACAGCGTGATCTTGCAATACTCTCGTCTCGGACCGGGGGTGCGATTGGTAGATAAGCTAGTGCATGGGCGCTACTGTGTAGACAAAACCGGAGCCACAATTGATGTTCAAGCAGCCGCCTTAGACTGGCTCATTACCGACGCCCGTCAAGCACCGCCGTCGCAGCCCGCAGTTGAGCGACAAGCGATCGCCGAGCTGCTGGGAACAGACGTACATTAAAGTTATGAGTTATGAGTTTTGAGTTGAAACCTAACTCAAAATTCAAAACTCAAAATTCAAAACTCATTCAAGAGGACAAGTAAGTATACCGACTGAGGCTTTGCTCATAGGTTTGCAGCAGACGTTGGGCTTCAGCAATCGTAATGCGCTTTTCTTGCAGGGCTTGCTCAGTTCGCTGCCGGATGCTCTCAACAAGGTCCTCAGAGTCATATTGCACATAGCCCAAGACCTCCTTCATCGTATCACCCTTAACTACGTGTTCAATCTGGTAGCCTTTAGGCGTCAAGTCGATGTGGACAGCGTTAGTGTCACCAAACAGATTGTGCAAATTGCCCATGATTTCCTGGTAAGCCCCGCCTAGGAACATCCCCAAATAGTAAGGTTCCCCAGGATTGAATGAGTGCAGCTCTAGAACAGACTTGACATCCCGCAGGTCGATAAACCTGTCAATCTTACCATCGCTGTCGCAAGTTAAGTCGGCCAGAATTCCCCGTTGCGTTGGTTCTTGATCCAATCGGTGGATCGGCATAATCGGAAAGAGCTGGTCGATCGCCCAACAATCCGGTGCGGACTGAAAGACAGACAGGTTGATGTAGTAGATGGAAGCCATAATCTTCTCCAGGTCTTCCAGATCGTCCGGGACATACTCCTGCTGCCGGGTGATTGAGAGAATTTTGGCGCAACAAGCCCAGTAGAGGCGCTCTGCTCTAGCTCTCTCGGTCAGACGTAAGATCCCTAAGTTAAACCGGCTAATTGCTTCTTCTTTGAACTGAGCTGCGTCGTGGTAGAACTCCTGATAATTTTCGACATTGATCGACTGGTAAGTTTCCCACAGGTTCCAGATGATCGGTGGGTCTCCTTCTTGTGGCGGTTCGGGCAGATCGGAAGGAACGTTACAGGTGCTAAGAACGTCAAAGATGAGAACAGATTGGTGAGAGGCGATCGCTCGACCACTCTCACTAATCAGCGTCGGCACTGGCAGCCGAAGCTCGTTGCATGCCTCATTTAACTCTGCCACGATGTCGTTAGCATAGTTCTGCATGTTGTAGTTTTTTGAGGCATAGAAATTAGTTTGAGAACCGTCGTAGTCTACGCCCAAGCCACCACCGACATCGAGATACTTCATGTTCGCCCCTAGCTGGGCTAATTCCACGTAGATTTTGCTAGCTTCCCGGATGGCATCTTTCACAACGTTGATTGCTGAGATCTGAGAGCCAACATGGAAATGCAATAGCTCTAATGAGTCCAGCAGGTTAGCTTCCCGTAATTGGTCAACTGCCTGAATAATTTCTGGAATGGTGAGGCCAAATTTAGCGCCATCGCCACTAGATTTTCCCCAGCGTCCAACTCCCTGAGTACTAAGCTTGGCCCGAATACCTAACAGCGGCTGAATTCCTAACTGGCGACTAGCATCAATGACTAGCTGCACTTCTTCAATCTGCTCTAGGACGATGATCGGTATTTGCCCTAGTCGCTGGGACAGCATTGCCGTTTCGATGTATTCCCGGTCCTTGTAACCATTACAAATCAGCAGCGCTCCCGGCGTATCTAACAAAGCCAAAGCAATCATTAATTCTGGCTTTGAGCCAGCCTCCAAACCAAACTGATGGGGCTTGCCAAACCGCACTAGATCCTCAACCAGGTGCCGTTGCTGGTTGCACTTGACTGGAAAGACGCCACGGTAGACTCCGGGATAGCTGTAACGGGCGATCGCTCTCGCAAAACAAGCGTTCAATCGCTCAATCCGGTCCTCCAAAATGTCGGAAAAGCGAATGAGCAGAGGCAAGCCAAGATTACGCTGCTTCAAAGCGTTGACGAGTTCAAATAGGTCCAACGAACCGCCGCGATCGCCTTTAGGGGACACGGTGATATGACCGGCAGCACTGATTGAGAAGTAAGGCTCACCCCAGCCTTGAATACGATAAAGCGCTTCGCTATCCTCGATCTTCCAAGGACGAGCAGTGGCGATCGGGACCAAGCTTTTCTGATTGCTGTAGTTTGACTCAGTTGCCTGCCCATCGGTAGATGCCTGCTGCACTTCAACTGACTTGGCGGTTAACTCAACACCCATTCCTTCTTGTCCTCTTTTGCTTCACCCCATGAGTAGTCAGTCTAACGCATTCGTTTGTTAGTGAATCTAGGCAAAGATAGACTTTCTAGGCTACTCTGATTTTGGTCAGGGCTTACTTATTGCACAAGGCAGCGTAAGGCATAAGTCCTATTTGAATTAACTAACTAATTGGGAGACAGCATTGGAACGTACATTCTTAGCAATTAAGCCCGATGGTGTGCAGCGAGGACTGGTCGGCGAGATCATCCATCGCTTTGAGGCTAAAGGCTTTACTCTAGTTGGCTTAAAGCTGATGATGGTGAGTCGCGAACTGGCAGAGCAGCACTATGGCGTTCACCGGGAGAAGCCGTTTTTTCCCGGATTGGTTGAGTTTATCACCTCAGGTCCAGTATCAGCAATGGTTTGGGAAGGAGATGGTGTCATCGCCGCAGCCAGGAAAATGATTGGTGCCACTAACCCCTTGACGGCAGAACCGGGTACAATTCGTGGCGATTTTGGCGTTAATATTGGCCGCAACATGATCCACGGCTCCGATGCTGCTGAAACCGCTGTTCAAGAAATAGGTCTTTGGTTTAAGGAAGAAGAACTGATCAGCTGGCAACCCAGCCTGATGATCTGGATTCACGAATGATGGGCATAGGGCATAGGGCATAGGGCATGGAAAAACTCTTTATCCTACGCCCCATATCTATGATTTGAATTCGCAAGTAATAGAGCTTGAGGCATAGAAAAAACTCTTTAACCCAATGCCCAATGCCCCATGCCGCATGCCACCTACTTCGGTACTTCACTCTTTTCCAATTCTGTCAGTACTTCGTTTTCCGATTCTACTGGTGCATCTACGAGTTTTCGTTCAGAAAAGCCCCAAAGGAAGATCAGAGCGATCGCGCTTACCATTACCCACTCTGGCGGCAGTATGTCTGGATTAATCACCCTTACCAGCAGTCGCAAGCCAACGAGTGCCACTGTGAAGTAGCCAGCATCCTCCAAGTGGACATATTGATCCAGCCAAAGAATAAACCATCCAGCCATGAACCGGAGCGCAATGATGCCGATCGTAGCTCCAGTCACAACCAGCCAGGTTTCTTGAGAAACCGCGATCGCTGTAGTAACGCTATCTAGAGAGAATGCCAGATCCGTTAGAGCGATCATGGGAATCGCCTGCCAAAGCGAGTCGAACTGAGGACCATGATGCTCGTGCCCATCACTCTCGCGGGAGGTAAAGTATTGAAAGACCAGCCACAACAGGTAGACAGCTCCCAACAGATTAAACTGCCAGAACTTGATTACCCAGGTAGCGGTTAGAATCAGACTCATCCGCAGCACGTAAGCCACGACTAAACCCAAATTGAGCGCCCGACGCTGGAGCTTGCTATCCTCTAGTCCTTGGGCAATAGCTGCCAGGGCGATCGCATTATCTGCGGACAGCACCGCCTCCAAAGCTACCAGAACTAACAGAACCAGAGGGGTTTCAATCCCTATATTGAGCGGCAAATCCAAAAAATCTAGCATTCAACGACTTCTCAAACCTAAAACTGAATACTAACGACCGCAGAGCAAATTTTCTTGACAATCGCTTAGGGTGATTACATGATCCAGCTTAACGTCTAAGTGCTAACTTCTGAGCCAAGTGACTCGTGTGAGGATGGGGCATGGGGCATGGGGCAGAGGGCAGAGGGCAGAAGTTAAAACCTTCAAATACCTAATAAAAAGCCCGGTTTTACACCGGGCCGAGATCGTAACCAGGATTCACCTATTTCCTCAACACTACCCTTTCAATCCACCTGAAACAGTATCAATCATGGCACTTCTCCTAGACACTCAGTAGTGTCTACGACGTGAAGAATTGCCAATCCGTCAAGGCTGAGGATGCACAAAGATGGTAGGTATTAAAAATAACCTGTTTTTACTACGTGTTCTAAAAGAGTCAGTAGAGAATTTAATTTCAACTGAGATCTGATGAAGCTTATGTATAATATTCAACGCTCTCAGTTTACATACAGGTATACGAGGTAAAAATATTACAAGGTATTCCACTCGTTTAAAGGCTTTCTACTACTGCAACCTGATCTGGGGGACAAGTAAGGTTAAGAGATTTTCTCCTGACTGAGTTTAAATTAGACAGTATAAAGTATAAGTAAAGCTTTTGTTTAGGGATATCCCATCACACTCTATGCATCGCATTCTGATCGCTGAAGATCAGCCACCCATTGCTGAGTTTCTAGATAAGGGACTTAGAGCAAATGGATTTGCAACCACTGTTCTGGGAGACGGACAGGAGGTCATTCGTGTGGCTGATAGTGAAAAGTTTGAGCTGTTAATTTTGGACATCGGTTTGCCTAGAAAAAATGGGCTACAGGTGCTAAAAGAATTGCGAGGGCGGGGAGAAAGGCTACGCATTATTATTCTCACTGCTCGCCACGATGTGAGTGATAAAGTAGCTGGGCTTGAACTTGGAGCAGATGACTATGTAACAAAGCCTTTCCGCTTTGAAGAACTGCTAGCACGAGTGCGGGTACAGCTGCGTAGCTACCGTGCTTTAGCTCAACAAGACGATATCTTACTTAGAGCAGGCAATATTGCTTTAGATTTGCGCTCACGCCGAATTCTATTGAGTGATAGCTCGGTCGAACTATCTGCGCGTGAGTTTATTTTGGCTGAAACCTTCCTTCGTCACCCCGGACAAGTTTTAAGCAGAGAGCATTTGCTGAGCCATGTTTGGGGTTATGACTATGACCCTAACTCTAACATCGTAGATGTTTATATCGGGTATCTTCGTAAAAAGTTAGGCAGCGAGAAGATTGAGACTATAAGAGGTATGGGCTACCGTCTGTGTGTGTAGCAAGGTACGATCTAGTTTAGCCGATAGGGCTAACTCGCTAACACTGCGCTCAAAGAGGTACTCAACCCATGCGGTACTTTTTACTGACTTGGATTGCTACAGCGGTTTCATTGCTGATTACGGCTCATGTTGTTCCAGGGTTTCACGTCAAAAGTTTTGTTGCCGCTGCGATCGCCGCCGTCATCCTAGGGTTAATTAATGCAACGATTCGTCCAATCCTGGTAGTCTTGACGCTACCGCTTACTGTTTTAACGCTGGGTTTGTTTATATTTGTGATTAATGCTGTCATACTTCTACTGGTCAGCAGCCTCACACCCGGTTTTGGTTTTACCATCGCTGGATTTGGACCTGCTTTACTAGGATCGATTGTTCTGACAGTTGTGGCTAGTGTATTAAGCTTACTAGTTAGAGTCGTTTGAGTGATTTCTTCACATAGTAGGCTACCTAGGATCACAGCACAACTGCTGTGTCTGTCTCAATTCGCGGGCTTCCTGTCTCACCTGTCCAGACATGGCGGCTAACTGCAATGTGACGAAAGCGTTAAGGTCTTCTTGGTCATAATGAGTTGTTAAAAGCTGCCGCAGTTGGTCTTCTGCCGCAACCGTTAGGTAACCCGTTGCTAAAGCCTGTTGAACTAACTCGCGAATGAGAACCATGACACACCCCTGAAGATCGCCATACGAAGATTAGGTAGCTTTAAGAACTCCGAAATAGGGTTATCACAACAGTATGATTTCGTGTTGCAATATTCAAAGTTGCATCCATCCTGAATCATTCTGTTACTATGCAACGCCCATACATCCATCTTGCTTTATGACTGTATGGCATGAGGGGGCGGTTATACCATCGAGCAATTACTAGTAATTTAGACGACTAAGTGGCAAAGCATCGTAAGATCTACGTTGCCATTTAGATATCAGTGTGACGCCTCTCTTCTTGCAGAATTGCTGCCGGAAGGAGCAACTGCTCTCTGTCGCTTAAATCAGCGCAGTTCTAACACTGCCTTGAAATTTACTTCATACCATCTTCCGCTCAAGTGGCAACCGTGATTTAAAAGAGATGGTAAAGCGACGATAAAGATTTAGCGATCGCCCAATGTCATCACCGCAGAAGAGGAATCATAGCGCTAGTCCTTTGAAGTTTTACCTGCCGCCTAAAACTTATCAATTTCAGCCTGTAGACTTCCTCTGTCGAGTGGAATAACTAGCGCGCCACAGCCATAACCTCAGCAAAACTATGCAAAACCTATAAATCTAAGCAAACGCTCAAAGCATTTGTAAGGATGGCGATTAACCATTCATCGCCACTAAAGTCCGCGTAAGTTTGCTCAGGCTCAGTCGCTCCTCCTTAAGGCATAGGCACTTGTGCTTAATTCCGACTTATCTCCGCATCATGTCCAACTATGAATGTCCACTTGGAAGGAGACTCGTAAACGTGATGTTAGAGTTCATTTCTGGCTTCTTGTAGCCTATCTCTAAGCTGAGCATATTTGGATTGCAGCGCAGCTTGCTCATCTTTAAGCTCCCGTTCTAAGTTTTGAATCTTTTTCTGCTCAACTTTGAGAGTTTCGTGTTTAGCTGTAAGCTCTTCTAGTTTGGCTTTGACCTCATCGATTTCAGCTTCGAGCTTAGCTGTACGTATGTTAGTCAACGACTGCTCGTTATTCTGATTCATAGCTTGGTGTTTTAATAACCTTAAAAAAATTAACTGGACGCTAGCTCAGCATTCAGACTAACTTCGGTCCGGTTAAGCTCACTTAGTTCACTTTCTTGACTTCCTCTGTTAGCTTCTCTCAAATGAGGGCAAATAATCTGTGAGCAGGAATACAAACAGATTTAATGATCTTTGTGCCTTTGGCTCTCTAGGTGCAACGTAATCTGTACCATTTTCCCTGACAGTTGCATCGTTTCCTACCGCTGAAACTGCTTACCCGGCTAGAGTCAATCCAAAATTCAAAATGGTATAAAGCTACCTCGCAGTGGTCTCACTGCCCCATAACCAAGATGGTAAAAGTTCCAGGCAAGGCTTTGGGTCGAGGATGCATTTGCATTGGGGTGGGAGCGGGGGCAGGTCCGAACTGCGCCGTAGCCAAGAACACATCGTGTGTCTTTTGGTCCAGAGCCATAGTGCGGGAGCCACGTTGGGTCACGACATTACCTACCACCCTAAACTTGTCCGGCGAGGCTTCATGAATTACCGTCAATGTGCCTTCACCATTAGCGCTGAAAGCCAGCTTGGTTTTCTGATCAAAGGCGTTAGCATCTACACCACTGCCAATTGGCAGAGTCGCTTTAATGATGCCACTGTCTGCATCCACTACGGCCAGCATGCGGTTCCTGCATCCGATGAACAGCCGCCGCTGCTGCCGATCTATTGCCATGCCGGTTGGTTCAGAGCAAGGTGCTAGGGACCAACGCGCCTTGATCGATCTGCTAGCTATGGCTAGGACTTCGCTTTTGTCCTCTAGATTGACATAGACATGCCCTGCTCCATCAGCAACGGCAAACTCCGGTTGTCCACCCAACTGGATGCTACCAAGCACTTTGGCGCTTTTAGCATCGAATACAGTTGCTGAGTCGCTTTTACCATTAAAGGTAAAAACACTTTGGGAGAAGGAATCGTAAACAATGGCATCAGGATTTAAGCCGGTTTTAACCTGCCCCAAAACTCGCAGTGTCTTCAGATCGAAAACGGTTGCTGTGGCGTTGAGACCGTTGCTGGTGAAGCCGCGACCTAGTTCTGGGGCGATCGCCACGCCGTGTACTCCAGGGGTGTTAGGAATCTCGCCCACAACTTTACCTGTGTCCACATTAACAACCGTTACTCGCTTTGTGTGCGTAACATAAAGGCGGCGGGCAGCGCTGTCCAACGTCAGATAATCCCATCCTCCTTCCCCACCAAGGAGAATTTTCTTCATCAAGTGATAGCCTTTAGCTGGTGTTGCTCTTGCCACAGATCC
>CAXUIV010000027.1:0-6493 GCA_964250875.1 uncultured bacterium | reverse complement strand
TAAATACTCGGCAGCAGTAGGTGTGGTGCACAGGCATCTTGACATTCTCGCTACCATAATTCAAACCCCTTGGGTAAAAAGGGCCAAAACAGCAAGGGCTGTTATACCCTGTAGAAATTAAAGGTACTGTCGATCACGACCCTCTTGCAAATAATACTGTGAACGCTGCTCAACCTAAGCTGCCGAAGAAATGGAGCGTCCGACCTCGGTTACTGGTCTCCGTTCTGGTTTCTGGAATCGTTGCCGCATCACTGCCCTCCTGGTTTCACTGGCCCACTCGATTTCTCTGTAGCTGGGATTCAGGGATGATCTGTTTTTTAGCCTGGACATGGGCACTTATGATGACAGCAACGCCTGCAACTGTGCGAAGAAACGCTCGACGTCAAGATGCAGGAAGATGGGTGATCTTAAGCCTGATTACTGCTGCCTCCTGTTTTAGCATTTTAGCCATTATCTTCCTACTCCAGAACACAAAAGGGGCTCCAGCTGGTATTCTAGTCCTGCATGTAACCCTATCAGCGGTGACAATCATCGGGTCCTGGCTGCTAGTCCACACCATCTTCGCCTCTCACTATGCTCACCTTTACTACCAGCAGGGCCGAACCTTGCCTGAGTGCAAGCAGGAAGGAATTGATTTTCCTGGTGATTTGGAATTAGACTACTGGGATTTCTTGTATTTCTCCTTTGTCATTGGCATGACAAGCCAAGTTTCAGATGTAGCTATAAGGTCTCGCTTAGTCAGGCGTCTAGCCCTGCTTCACGGTATCCTCTCTTTTTTCTTTAACACCAGTCTTTTGGCAATGACTATAAATATCGTGGCGGGCTTAATCTAAAGTTTAGGCTGGTGTTGCAAGGTCGAGATATCCATCCTTCGGCTACTCATGCGTCAGAGTAAAGTTGTCACTTTGGGAGTCAACACAAACTTCACACTAATTTCGCACTTTTGTTGCTTGTGGCCTATCTCTTACATAGGATGGCAAAAAGCTGGCTGTTGTGTCTATACTGATGAGTACATATCTCTATGTTAAAAAAAGTAACGTAGTCTTGCATTTATCGGGCATTGACCCTCCTCTATCTGTTTCACTTAGCTTAAGAGGACCAACACCAGTGACATCACAGCTACAACAACTCAATCAAGTATCTGAGGAATCTCTGAAAGCTGGAGAGTTCTTTCGGCTTTCCACCGGCAACTGGCGCTCGGAGCGACGCTACTACACTTTGCCAGAAGGTGAGACAAAGGAAATGGTGAGTCTGATCACCATTCGGTTCTTGCCGCAAGGATGCGCTGAATTACAACAGCTAGCTCAAATGCACGATCTGGAGTTAGACATCCTAACCTGCGGCGCTGAGGTCACGTGGGACAGTAAAGACTCAGTGTCAGGTCGCAAACAGTCCAAAGGTTTAACGCTGTTTGGGGTGTTGGGGACGACTCTATATCGCGATCGCGGCTTTGCTACGAGCAAACCAGTTACAGCTAAATATTACTTCCCCAACCCTCAAACGATGTGCTTACGTACAGAGTACAACGACTCTGTATTTGAGGAAGAATTGAAGCTAATTGGCAACAACTACCGCACCAGACAGACCATTATTTCACGTGCTGGTGAGCAGCAGATGATTGGTCAATATCTAGAAAAGCGCATCAGCTAAGCCAGACATCTACTTCCTACTCCCTCTTTCACCGCTTGCGAACCCCGCTTGAGCTACTCTTAGTGAACGCTATAAAACCCACATTCTGACTAACGCAGTGGTCCCAGGTCAGCTAGGATATTGAGTGGAACTGGGGACACTCGACTAGATAGAATTAAGAGGATGGGGGATATGAGTTCAAAGCGAGTTTTCATTTGTGGCTCGGCATTAAAGGGACAGCCTGATCACGGAAATTTACAGTCTGCAAAATTCATCAAAGCTGCAAATACCCGCCCTCAGTATCGCCTGCATGCAGCTGCCGATGGCTGGCACCCAGCTATCTATCAGGTTGAACAGGGTGGAACTAGCATCCCTGGCGAAGTTTATGATTTGTCACTAGAGCAATACGAACATTTGCTTTCGACTGAACCACCACACATGTATCCGGGTGACGTGGTTCTTGATGATGGGGAAGTTATAACAGCCATGCTCTATCCGCAGGAACTCGTTGGGAAGTATAACTGGCCTGATATTTCTGAGTATGGTGGCTGGGCTGCCTATAAGCAAGCCAAGGCTTGAAGATTTGTAGCGAATTTTAAAAATGTATTTAGAGTGACTTTCTTAGGTCGTCCTAAGGTATATTTTTACACTGATGGAGTTATAATGAAGTTGAAGTAAAGACAAGGGTGCGGATCAGTAGTCAAGCCATCTATTTTTGTCGTGGAGAATTCAGTTATGACCGTACTGCTAGCATTTTACTTGTCAGGAGCGGCGATTTATTTCGGGATCGCCTTCAGAGCTTTTCAGCAGGACAAGGGCTTATCGCCATCCGAAATCCGCTTGTCTCAGATTGTCTTGGCGATCGCGAGTGTAACTTGGCCTGTGTTGGTTCCGCTTTCTTGCCTGGAGATTGCTCTAAAGCATCAGGAGACGGTTCAGCGGGAGAGACACACTCAAACCTTTAGTTAAGACAATTCAGAATCTACACAGGACGTCAGTTGGGACAAATGCATAGCTGGCGTTCAGCGTTGTCTTAGCCAAATGCGTTCAACAGCACGTATAGCCACTCTAAGCCCAGGTGGTTGACCCATTGAGGAGTTGGAGGTTTACCTTCGAGTATCAGTGACAGCCTGCGAAGCTTGTTCGTCATCATCCTGACCGTTAATTTCTGTGTCTCTAGTATGGCTTTTGGCAAACGCAGGATCAATAAAAATCAGGTGAAGTCGGATGAAGAATTAGTGATTTCTGCACTTTAATCAATAGCGCGAGATTGTGCTGCGCTTAGAAGAGAGTATCTGCTATATAAAATGCCAATGGCTCAGAACTTGTTGAATCAGTTTGGGCAACTATCAACTTTGTTAACTGCAAAGAGAGAAGTGTGAGTTTAAGCACAGCTTCCTCTTTGCAATTTTATGTGTAGTACAGCAGATTGAGAGGAGCATTCCCTGCTTATTGGGTAAATCTCCTACTTCTATTCTCCTGCTTGCTTTTATAGAATGGACCGTGTTCAACATGGCTATGAGCAGCCTTTGAGTAGATTTCACTTCATGATATCGGCTAAAAGTGCTGATTTGAGGAAACAGGGGGTCTAGTGTTTATGGATCCGGTAGAATAGCCGTACCCGATTGAATGCGGCGCAAGGAATCCCATGAGCCAGAACGAGACTAAAACTGCCCAGACCGCTGATTTAACCAATGGCGAGCAGGAACCAATTCACAGCCCTGGGTCAATCCAGCCCCATGGTGTCCTTTTCGTCCTTCAAGAACCGCAGCTAGAGATTCTACAGGTCAGCAATAATACCTTTGATTTGCTTGGCTTTCAGCCTCAAGAGTTGCTGAATAAAAACTTAAGAGACTTGCTTGACTCAAGGCAAATCGTTGCCATAGAGAAATGTCTGTCGGAAGACTTTGAAAATTCTAATCCCCTTAAAGCATTAATAAGAAACCAGGCTAGGTCATCAAGCTTTGACGGCATTATTCATCGTTCTCACGGTTTACTAATTCTTGAATTCGAGCCTACCCAAATTGAAGAGGATGTTGACTTTTTTAGTTTTTACCACTTAGTAAAGAGTCCCGTCGCCAAGATGCAAAATGCATCTAGCCTGCAAGACCTGTCTCAAGTCCTTGTCAAGGAAGTACGAAGACTTACAGGTTTCGACCGGGTTATCATCTATCAGTTTAATGCCGAAGAGAATGGCAAGGTGATAGCTGAAGCCAAGTTAGAAAGCTTAAGTCCTTATCTCGGTCTACACTATCCAGCTTCAGATATTCCCGAACCAGCAAGGCAACTGTTTACTCGCAACTGGCTGCGATTAATTCCTGATGTCAACTATCAGCCGGTAGAATTGACACCAAGTCATGATTCAGTTAATAATGACCCACTCGACCTAAGTCTATCTGTTTTACGAAGTGCTTCTCCTTGCCATCTTGAATATTTAAAGAACATGGGCGTTGCTGCCTCCATGACTATCTCATTGGTCAAGGACAAAAAATTATGGGGGTTGATTGCTTGTCATCATCAATCAATTAAGTTTGTGCCTTATGAACTGCGCACTATCTGTGAATTTTTGGGGCAGGTCTTATCTTTGGAGATGCCAGCCAAAGAAGATAAAGAGAACCTTGCTTACGAAATGAAGCTGAAAACAATTCAATCAAAGTTTGTTGAATTTATTCCTCAGACAGAAGATTTTATAGACAGTTTAGCTAAGTCGGAATCTAACTTGCTAGATTTGGTTGGCGCATCAGGTGCAGCCGTGTTTTGGGAAGGCCATTTTATTGCTCTTGGTAAAACTCCTAATGAAGCAGACGTCCAAGATTTGATTCAATGGGTAGAAACTCAATTCCATGACGATGTTTTTTGTACAGACTCTTTGCCAAAAACTTACCCGGACGCAGAGAAATTTAAAGATATCGCTAGTGGCTTGCTAGCACTTTCCATCTCTAAAACTCAAAAAAACTATATTCTGTGGTTTCGCCCTGAAGTTATTCAAACAGTTAACTGGGGTGGCGATCCAAATGAGTTGATTGAACTGAGAGATGGTAATTTGCGTTTATCGCCTCGCAAGTCATTTGAACTGTGGCAGGAAACGGTGCGATTTAAGTCTTTACCTTGGAAGTCGTGTGAGATTGATGCTGCACTGGAACTCAGAAGCGCCATTATTGGAATTATGTTGCGCAAGGCTGATGAATTGGCCAAAATTAATATCGAGCTAGAGTCTAGCAACAGAGAGCTAGATTCTTTTGCCTATATTGCTTCTCACGATTTAAAAGAGCCTTTGAGAGGAATCCATAATTACTCTAGCTTTCTGATTGAAGATTATGCTGATGTGCTGAGCGAGGATGGAGTGTCGAAACTTCAAACCTTAGTCAATCTAACTCAGCGGATGGAGACTCTGATTAATTCTCTGCTACATTTTTCGCGTTTAGGCCGTATGGAGTTGTCTTTGCAGAAGACGGACCTGAACGAATTGCTCCAGCATGTGATCGACATTCTGAGAATCAATCTGAAAGAAGCCACGGTAGATATTCGCATCCCTCGCACCTTACCATCTGTTCGATGCGACCCAGTTCAAGTTAATGAGGTGTTTAGTAATTTGATTGGTAATGCGATTAAGTATAATGACAAAGCAGACAGATGGGTAGAAATTGGCTTTCTAGATTTAGATTCATTAGAGGAACGAAACATCCAAGAGGATGAAGCAACAGAATCATCTGTTGTTCTCTATGTTCGGGATAATGGCATCGGAATTCGAGAGAAACACCTGGAGGCTATTTTTCGAATCTTCAAACGTCTGCATGGCCCTGGACAATATGGAGGAGGAACGGGGGCTGGATTAACCATCGCGAGGAAAATTGTGGAGCGTCACGGTGGAAAAATTTGGGTTGAATCTACTTATGGACAAGGCAGCACGTTCTATTTCACATTGCCGAGTTAAAGGACGCTAATGGCAGATCATCTAACGCAACCATTACTAGTGATTGAAGATAGTGATGAAGATTTTGAAGCTTTTGGACGAATCATCCGCCGGTTGTCTCTTGCTAGACCAATATACCGCTGTACTACTGGAGACCAGGCTCTAGACTTTCTCTATCAGACTGGAGAGTACGCCAATGCCGCAGCCCCGCGACCGGGAGTTGTTCTACTGGACCTGAATTTGCCAGGAACAGATGGGCGAGAGGTACTTGAACAGATCAAACAAGATAAAACCCTTAAATCCATTCCAGTCGTTATCTTCACAACCTCTTCTAACCCGAGGGACATTGAAGCCTGTTACCAATATGGGGTCAACGGATATATCATCAAACCAGTCGATGTTAATGAATTAAAGCGAACTATACAAGTTTTTCTTAACTACTGGCTTGAGGTGAACACGCCTCCCAGTTCAGACGGGAGATAGTTATGGCCCGACAGCGAACAGTTTTGATCGTCGATGACTCGCCAGAAGATCGAGCGACCTATCGGCGATATCTGCTGCAAAATCCTGATTGTGATTACACAATATTAGAAGCTGAATCGGGGGAAGGGGGCCTGGAGCTATGTCAGCGCCTCAAACCAGATGGAATTTTACTAGACTACCTACTGCCAGACTTGGATGGATTGGAATTTCTGGCGGAATTGCGATCGCACAACGCGATTGCTCCACCTGCGATTATGCTGACGGGGCAGGGAAATGAATTCATTGCGGTGCAGGCAATGAAGGCTGGAGCCCAGGACTATCTCATTAAGGGACAGATGACTCCTGAGTCCCTACGGCTGGCACTCGATGGAGCGATCGAGAAAGCTCAGCTGCGTGCCCAACTTCAGCGAAGCGAGGAGCGACTTAAGTTAGCTCTAGAAGCTACTCACATCGGTATTTGGGAGTGGA
>CAXUIV010000026.1:0-18636 GCA_964250875.1 uncultured bacterium | reverse complement strand
CAAACTCAGTAGTCGCCGTCATGGAGGGTGGCAAGCCGGTGGTGATTGCCAATGCCGAAGGAATGCGGACGACTCCCTCCGTGGTCGGTTTTAACAAAGAAGGAGAGCGCCTGGTTGGTCAGCTAGCGCGGCGACAAACCGTTTCGAATCCGCAGGACACCTTCTTCGCGGTCAAAAGATTCATTGGTCGTAAGTATACCGAACTTAATCCGGATTCAAAGCGCGTTCCTTACACCATCCGGCGTGATGAGGTGGGAAACGTCAAGATTAGGAGTCCACGGCTCAACAAGGACTTCGCCCCCGAAGAGATCTCGGCGATGGTATTGCGACGGCTAGCAGACGATGCTAGTCGCTACCTAGGGCAGGCAGTAACAGGGGCAGTCATTACAGTACCAGCCTACTTCAATGACTCCCAGCGCCAAGCCACACGGGATGCTGGGCGAATTGCGGGACTGGAAGTTTTGCGGATTCTGAATGAACCAACCGCTGCCTCTTTGGCTTATGGCTTAGAGCGGCGAGAGAGCGAAACAATTCTCGTATTTGACCTCGGCGGCGGCACATTTGATGTCTCAATTTTGGAAGTTGGCGATGGGGTGTTTGAGGTCAAAGCAACAAGTGGTGACACTCAGCTAGGCGGAAATGATTTTGATAAAAAAATCGTTGATTGGTTAGCAGAGCAGTTCCTGGAAACGGAAGAAGTCGATCTGAGGCGCGATCGCCAAGCTCTACAGCGGTTGATGGAAGCGTCCGAAAAAGCCAAAATCGAACTTTCGGGTGTTACTGTCACCGATATCAATTTGCCCTTTATCACGGCAACTGCTGACGGTCCTAAACACTTGGAAACTCGCCTAACCCGCTCCCAGTTTGAAAGTTTATGTGGTGACCTGGTGGGACGGCTGCGTACACCTGTGAAGCGGGCGCTGGCTGATGCCAGTCTTAGACCAGCAGACATTGATGAAGTTGTGCTTGTCGGCGGTTCTACCCGTATGCCGGTGGTGCAACAGCTGGTGCGTGACCTCATTGGTAAAGAACCCAGTCAAAACGTTAATCCTGATGAGGTTGTAGCCGTGGGTGCAGCAATTCAGGCAGGCATTCTGGCTGGAGAATTGAAGGATGTCCTCCTGCTGGACGTGACACCTCTGTCTCTGGGACTAGAAACGATCGGTGGTGTGATGAAAAAACTCATGCCGCGCAATACTCAAATTCCCGCCCGACGGTCCGACATTTTTTCGACAGCAGAAAACAATCAAACCTTGGTAGAGATCCACGTTGTTCAAGGTGAACGAGAAATAGCTACGACCAACAAATCTCTGGGCCGATTCAAGCTGACGGGCATTCCTCCCGCCCCGCGCGGCATCCCGCAGGTTCAAGTTTCGTTTGACATTGATGCTAATGGGATCTTGCAGGTAACGGCGCTAGACAAAACCACTGGTCGCGAACAAAGTATCATGATCCAAGGCGCTTCCACCTTGAGTGAGTCGGAAGTTAATCGGATGATTCGAGAAGCTGAGGAGTATGCAGATTCAGACCGCGAACGCAAAGAACGAGTGGAGAAGCGCAATCGCGCTGAAGCTTTAATCTTCAAGGCAGAACGACAACTGAGAGAAGTGGCAATGGACTTCGGCACCCAATTTGCTCGGGGGTATCGCCAGCGGATCGAGAGTCTGAGTCGCGAACTGCGCGATAGTCTGGCGCAGGACGATGACCGGAGAATTGACCAATCTTACGCCGATCTCCAAGACGCGGTGCAGGAGCTAAATCGAGAAGTTCGCCAGTACTATAGTGAAGACGAAGACGATGACCTGTTTGGTTCTATCCGTAACGTCTTTACGGGAGAACGAGATCGCGAATCTCCAAGAGAGACGCCACGCGAATATCCTAGGGAGACGCTACGCGGACGAGATCCGTATGAACGTGAACCATATGGGCGAGAACCGTATGGACGCGAGCCGCGCGAAACCTACAGTAAAGAACCTCGTCCTTATGGCAGCGGTGCATCTCCTAGCCGCAAGCGTCCCACTTATCAGGATGACTGGGACGATGACGATGACAATTGGCTTTAAGAGAGTTTTGAGTTTTGGGTTTTGAGTTTTGAATTAGATTGAAACTCATAACTCAAAATTCAAAATTCAAAATTCATAACTTATTTAACTATCAGATGCAGAACTTGCAGAACTTTCGAGACTACTATGAGCTGCTGGGAGTACCCAGAGATGCCTCGAATGAGGAAATTAAAAAGGTATATCGGCAACTGGCGCGGCGGTATCACCCGGATGTCAATCCGGGTAATAAAGAGGCAGAGGAAAAATTCAAAGATATTGGTGAGGCATACGAAGTTCTTTCAGACCAGGGTAAGAGGGCACAGTACGATCAGTTCAGCCGGTATTGGAAAGGTGGGTCCCGGAAGCAAAAAACAGACAGTCGCAGCGGTCGCTCCGGCATAGAGGAACTTGATTTCGGTCAGTTTTCAGACTTCAACACTTTTCTAGAGCAGGTATTGGGTCGTAATAACAATCGAGTTGGGGCAACAGCGGATACAGGTACACGTGATGTCTTTCGTCCTGGAACTAAAAGAACGGCGTACACAGTCTCTTCTCGCGCTGGTCGCCGGAACGTAGAGGCCAGATTGACGTTACCTCTGGAAAAAGCTTATCAAGGTGGCAAAGAACGGATTCGTCTGGAGGATGGGCGATCGCTTGAAGTCAGCCTGCCAGATGGAATGTTCACAGGCCAATCTATTCGGCTGCGAGAACAGGGTATCGCTGGGGGCGATCTCTACCTGAAAATTACTGTCTCACCTCATCCCTTTTTCAAGGTGGAAGGCGCAGATATCTTCTGCCAACTGCCAATTACTCCTAGTGAAGCAGTGTTGGGAGGACAGGTAGAAGTCCCTACATTGGACGGGTTAGTCAAAATGTCAATTCCTTCTGGGGTTAGGTCCGGTCAACGATTACGCCTAGCGAATAAAGGATACCCAGATGACAAAGGCAGACGTGGAGATCAAATCGTAGAGATTCAGATTGTAGCGCCCAAAAACCTGAGTTCTCAGGAACGGGAACTCTACGAAAAGCTGCGTCAAATTGAAACCTTTAAACCCCGGCTTGATCTACCTGTCTGAATCCTATTTTGGAGTTTGCCTTTTAGATGTCGAACTGGATTCGGTGAGTGCTGAGGGTGCAGAAGCCAGTGGCAACTCAATGGCAAATTCTGTGCCTTCACCAGGTGCCGAGGCACACTTCAGTTGACCGCCATGTTTCTCTACCACAATTGAATAGCTAATGGACAACCCCAATCCCGTACCCTTGCCGACTGGTTTAGTCGTGAAGAAAGGAGCAAACAGTTTCGCCTGCACTTCCTCAGTCATCCCAGGACCACTGTCCGCAATCCGAATCACCACATATGAGAGGTCAGATGAAACTTCGGTACGAATCCAAATCGAGGGAGTATTTGGGTCTTCCCCTTTGCCCTTTGCCTTGTCTTGCCCCAATATCCGGGGAAGCAAAGCTACACCCGGATTTGGGGCGCTTGCCCCTTCCCCCTCCTCTAAAGCATCAATTGCATTCGACAGCAGATTCATAAACACCTGGTTGAGTTGACCGCCGTAGCACTCAACTAAGGGCAAGTTGCCGTAGTTTTTAATAACTTCAATCGCCGGACGCTTGTTTGTGGCCTTGAGGCGATGCTGTAAAATCATCAGAGTACTGTCTAGGGCAGAGTGGATGTCAACTGATTTCTGCGCCTCGTCAACACGAGAAAAATTACGCAATGACTGCATAATGTCACGGATACGGTCAGTTCCTACCTGCATTGAGGCGAGGATTTTGGGCAGGTCTTCAATTAAGTAGTCGAGTTCAATTGCTTCAATTTCAGCTTGAATCAACGGAGTTGGGTTGGGATACTCCTGCTGGTAAAGATGCACCAGGTTGAGCAAACCTTGTACATAGTCAGATGCATAACGAACGTTGCCAGAGATGAATGACACAGGGTTATTAACTTCATGCGCCACTCCCGCAACGAGTTGCCCTAAAGAGGAAATCTTCTCAGTTTGAACGAGTTGGGATTGGGTTTGTTGCAGTTTATACAGTGATTGTTCTAACTGCTTAGCCTTTTCTCGCTCTCTTGCTTCTAATTGTTGCAAAGCTGTGTTCTTGGCTTCTAGTTCTTGAGTATAGGCTTGTAGATTGCGATAAAGGCGGGCGTTCTCAAGCGCGATAGAAACTTGGGAAGTTATGATCTTTAGCACCTCTAACCGCTCTGGGCTGAAAGCTCCCTCCATCAAGTTATTCTCCAGATAAAGCATCCCAGTTAACCGATCTTGATGTATCAGTGGCAGACACAAAATAGATTTGGTTTGGTTAGCCGCAATATACGGATCGTAGGCAAAGGGATTGACCTGCCTTGCTGATTCTAAGACTAAAGTCTTCCTAGTTCGCTCCACATAGTTGATGACAGTAACTGGTATTTGGCTGTTCACCATGAGCTTAGACGGCAACATTATTTCAGACTGCTCAACTGTCGCTACAGCTTCAATCGCCCATTTATTTTCTAGTTTTGCCAAAAAGAAACCCTGCTGCGCCCCAGCATTTTCAATCGCAATCTTCATCAATTTATCGAGCAGGCTCTGAAGCGCAACCTCACCATCAAGGGTCTGGGCTGCTTTGATCGCAGTGGTTAAATCCAAGCTTCTGTTATTTGAGCTAAGTGCCAAGGTGTTTGTTTGAGTATCCTCAACGTTAGAAAGTCCTGTGTTTGTCATTGACCGCAGCTGAGGATATCTCTCCTCTAGAGCTTTGACCTTGGCCATAGCACCCCAACGAATATAGCCGTAGTAAGAGCTGAGGAGGTAAGCCTGGGCCATTCTCTCACGACCGTGAGATAAATGAAACTCTGCCGCTCGTTCATTCGCCAGCGCTTCTTCTTGAATGTAGCCCTGCGCTTTTGCTCCCGTAATGGCGCGTTCGTAGTGATCTAGCGCCTGGATCTCTTTCCCCAAAATGCGAGCCTTCTCAGCTTCGACTAGCTCGTATTTGTGCTGAAAATTCATTGGGGCATTGTCGGCCCATTTTTGCATTTGTTTCTGATTTTTCACCACGTTTTGCCAGTATTGTTTCTGTTCGCTTTTCAAAGCGTGGGGGTACTGAGCGAGTTGGGCAAGAGAGTTGTAGAAATTATGTTGGGCAATCCCGAATGTCGCTGTTGCTGCTCTCTTATATTTTTCTGCTAATCTAGAGGTCTCAACTGCCCTCATATAATCCCTGAAAAAATAGCAAAGAATAGTCTCAACCAAATAAAAATCGAACAATAATGCCAGATTATTAGATTCTTGTAGAATCGGAAGCATTTCAGCTCCATCAAAACTTTCGCCTACTAGCTGACATCTACTTCTCTCTCTGTTCAGCAGATTTAGAGTCATTTGCCTATACAGCTTGATACTCAAAACTGCGTGTTCTTGTTTGAATTTGAGTACTAGTTCAAGATATTGAAGTTGCTGCTGCTCAATCGACTCTAGATTTCTGCCTGTGAAAAATAAATGATGACAGTAGATGATAGCTGCATAGGAAAGTTGTTTTACGTTGCCGTTTTCTAGTCCGATCTGAATAGCTTCAACTAAAGGATCTAGTGTCTCTTTAGAATAATGTTTCCAAATCTTTACAAAAGCTTCAAAGATGAAACTGGCTTGACATCTAACATCTGTAGCATCGAATTGTTCTAGTAACTTCAAACTCAGTTGCCCAAATTTGTATCCAGCCTCAATGTCTCCCACGACACCACAAAGAATCAAACCATAAGCACCATAGCCAATAATGGACTGTGTGGAGTTGCCATACTTGACACTGAAATTGACCATTGTAAAGACGAGCAGTGGAAGGAGCATAGGATTTGCCAGATGAGCAGCATGACTCACGCAAACTAAAAGCCGCATGATTGCCAGCTTAGATGGATCTGTCATTCTTGGCAGCTCAGCTAGCTGCTCAATTCGCTTTCCCCTAAAGTTCAATTTTGTTTGTAGCTGCGCTGTCATTACTCTGAGTTTGCTAGGATGCTTCGGCAGATAAAGTCCTAACATCTGCAAAACTTTCATGGTTGTATCAATTGCCAAACTTGCTTGATTTTGAGCAATATAGAACAAGATTTTTTGTTCATACACCTTAACTTTATCTAGCAGCGTTGTTGCTTTTTCAAACACCACTTCAGACAGTGTCGCTGCCCGCTCACAGTTATTGTTGAGATATTCTGCCTCCACTGCCTCCACATGGAGAGAAAGGGTTAGTTCATACTGGAACTGCCAGCTGTTTTCTGCTAAAAGTTCTAGCCCAGTTGTTAAATATCTGATAGATAGTTCATAGGCTGTTGCTGCTTTTGCCTTTATTGCGGCCATCAAGTTGAGCGCGGCTAGCTCATTTAAATCCGACCGCTGGGTAAGCAATTCCTGTCCAATATTTAACTGGTTGACGATCTCAAAAACATTTTCCTGGCGCTTCTCCAAAGAAGTGCTTTGCAGCAGCAGTTGCCCCACTTGCAGGTGAGTTTGTTTTTTTTGTGGTTCTGGTATCAACGAATATGCCGCTTGCTGCACTTGATCGTGTAAAAAGCGGTAGGTTACACCGCGATCGCTGAACAGGTGAGAGCGCAGTTCTTGAGAATTGAACGCTAAGGGAATCTTATAGGTATTGCTTGAGGGTAAAATTAATCCTGGCTGTAAGGCTGGCCATAAATCAGCTGCGGTGTCCGAAGCCGACTTTTGAGCAACGATTGAGAGTACCTCTAGGTTAAATTGATTACCAATACAAGCCGCCAATTTTAACACCTGCTGCGTCTCCTCCGGCAGCTTTTGAATACTTCCAGCCATCAGTTCGACAATATCCTTATCGGCGATCCCGATCGCTTGAATTTCTTCGATATCCCACTGCCACTGCCCAGTTCCAAAGTCATATCTGAGCAACTCCTCCTCGTACAGAAATTTAAGCAGTTGCGTCAAGAAGAAGGGATTGCCCTGAGTTTTGTGGAAAAGTAGAGACCCGAGGGAATTTATTAGCGGTTTTAAGCCAGTCACTTCTACACCAAGGCTGTCAGCCAAAAGTTGGCTGACATGAGTCATACTCAAGGGTCTCAAGACGATGTTGTTGACTACAACTCCACCCGATTTCATCTTCTCCAAAGTTTGCATCAGGGGATGGGTGGGACTGATTTCATTGTCCCGGTACGCCCCAATCAGCAACAAGTACCGGCTGTCTGACATCATCAGCAACTGGATAAGCTTCAGCGAGGCGGAATCAGCCCACTGCAAGTCATCCAAAAACAAGACAAGGGGGTGGTTTTCGTGAGCAAACACCTGGATAAAGGCTTGAAAGACTCGATTGAAGCGATTTTGAGATTCTGTCGGTCCTAGCTGCGGCACCTGTGGCTGTGGACCAACCAATAGTTCGACTTCCGGAATGACATCTATGATTGCCTGTCCATTCGAACCAAGGGCATTTGAGAGCTTGGCTTTCCAAGTTTTGATTTGCTGCTCACTTTCTGTTAGCAGTTGCCGCATTAGTTCCGAGAATGCCTGGATCAGAGCTGCGTAAGGAATGTTGCGGTTGAGCTGGTCAAACTTCCCAGATATGAAGTAGCCTCGGGCCTCGACCACCGGCTTGTGGACTTCGTACACGAGAGAGGATTTACCGATGCCAGAGTAACCGGAGATGAGTAGCATCTCACTACGTGAGTTTTGAGTTTTGAATTTTGAGTTTTGAGTTGGTTCTCTCTCAGAGCTGTCTGCTATTCGGTTGAAGGTATTCAGTAATGTGGCTAATTCTGCCTCCCGACCATAGAGTTTTTGGGGAATGTGGAACTGCGCCGCTCGGTCTTGTTGTCCGAGAACGAAGGGTCTTATGGAACCGCTAGCGATTTGTTGACCGAGGCAGTTTTCTAGGTCAGCTTTGAGGCCAAAAGCACTTTGATATCTATTCTCAGCGGTTTTAGCTAATAATTTCATGACAATATCAGACACAGCCTGAGGAGTTCTGCCCCTCTCTAATGGAGGCACGGGTGAAACAGCAATATGGCAGTGTACCAATTCCATCGGATCAGGAGTTGTAAAGGGCAGCCTGCCAGTCAGTATTTCGTAAAAGGTGACGCCGAGGGAGTAAAAGTCAGTGCGGTAGTCAATTGTCCGATTCATCCGTCCAGTTTGCTCAGGAGACATGTAGGCTAAGGTGCCTTCCAGAGAGTTAGGGCTGCTGATTTTGGGGTTCTCCGCGCTCAACTGGGAGGCAGTGCCGAAGTCGGCGATTTTAACTTGCCCGGTCTGTGGATTGATGATGATGTTTGAGGGTTTAATGTCTTTGTGAATAATTTTGTGCTGATGCAGCTCACCTACAGCTTGGGCTAGTTGAATGGCAATTGGCAGGAACTCTTGGAGATCGAGGGTTGTTGCCTTCGTAAAGCTCTTGAGGGATTGACCGCCAAATTCCAAGATGAGGAATGAACCATTGTGATAGTCTTCTAAGCCATAAGCCGCGACAATACTTGATAAATTCAGGGACTGAAGAATTTGGTATTCCTGTCGCAAGCGGGTAATTTCTTGCAGGGTAGGACAGTCATGCTTGAGGATCTTCAGGACAACAGGTCTGTCATCAACGTTCCTCAGCCCACGGTACAGAACTGTGTTAAGTCCCTCTGCAATCAGTTCTGTTAAAGTGTAGCCAGGAATTGTCAGCATATGGCTTAGAGTTTCTTGTTCCGCGATCGCCCACTTTTAACTGCTACCTATTTCCCGTGGCCGAAAGGCGGTACGTGGACCTGTAGGCTTTTAATACATCGTAATCCCCGTTTAGCTTCACCACGATCAGGACATTCACTAGATTTCTATTTACCCCACCCGGTTAAGCGACGCTGATAGGATGAAGATAAATAACGCTTACTAAAGTCATCATGACGAGTCTGAGCAATCTACGCGACCTGTACCAACAGGTAATCCTCGAACACTACAAAAAGCCACGTCACAAGGGCAAAACGAATCCAGTGGATCGGTATCAGAGGGGCCATAATCCTTCCTGTGGCGACACAATCGAGCTAACGCTGCATCTCAACGAGACGGGCGAGACAATTGAAGATGTGAAGTTTGAAGGAGAAGGCTGTGCGATCGCCATGGCTTCTGCCGATTTAATGGCGGATGCCTTGCGGGGTAAGAGAGTCGATGAGGCGCTGGAGATGGTACAACGTTTCCAAAGCATGATGAGAGGCCAAGCTGAGTTTCCCAAAGAACAGCGGAAGCTGAATGTGATGGCTGGGGTGGCTCAATTTCCCGTGCGAATTAAATGTGCTAATCTCACTTGGCATACCTTAAAGGCTGCTTTGGAATTGCCCAGTGGTATTCAGCCAGATGGATTTATCAGTAACGAAAAAGATAGTTGAGTCACCAATTCCTATGCTCGTAACCGCTCAGTTTCTCCAGTTTGCCCAGTGGGCGGGTATCCTCACCTTAGTTTTGGCTGTCGTCACGCTGCTGGGTTTTATTCTGCAATGGGGCATTCGGTTTCGCCTGGTGGGTGCTACTGGTTTTCTCGGCGTGCTAACAGTGGGTCTATTCGCCTTGGGTGTCGTCCCCTTTACCCGTACAGTCGTTACAGGAGGGGTACGTTTCTCTGTAGCGTATGACAATGGCGCAACCCAAACTGTCATTACCGTGCCGCCTAAAATTTCTGAGTCCGAGTTGTCAGCGACTCTCCGTCAGGCTGCAAGCGATTTATTTTCTTATGGTCGTTTGGGCCGGGGTGAAGATCGGCTCACTATTCGAGCGCGGACGATCATTCACCCTGAGCCAGGAGTCTCCCAACCGCTCTACTTAGGTCAGGTGAGGCGATCGCTCTCTAGTCGTAATGATGAGCAGATGGATGTGGAGATCTACCAGGAGAATCTGGCTCAATTACCTAAGCCTAAACCTGCTGCTTGAGGTTTGGGATGTTTGGCGTTGCAGAGTGAGCGGATGAAAAGCTCTCGCATTAGCCGTTAGCGAAGCGAAGCGTTAGGCGCAAAGACGCAAAGAAGAACACGAAGGAGATTTTTGCGACAAATTTGTGCAAGTGGTCCAACTCGCACGGGAAGTTGTTATACTAGAGGGCTAGTCTGTAGATAGCAGAAATTGGAATGCAAGCCTCTACACAATCTCTTACAATCGCGCCAGCTAAAGTTATACGCGGTTTAAATGTGCTGGAACAGGCGGGAGAAGCGATCGCTGCTTTGGGATGTCGGCCTTTGCTTGTAGGGGGCCAGACTCTGGCAATTGTGCAGCCTCGACTGCAACCTGTCTTGCAACAGCAGCATCTGCAAGCTGACACTGCTGCCTATGGCGCTGACTGTAGCGAAGCGAGTCTGGAGTCTCTAAGACAGGCAGTGCTGGCGCATAGAGCGGATTTTATTATTGGTGTCGGCGGTGGTAAAGCCCTGGATGCGGCTAAGTTGTTGGCGTATCAAGAAGGGTTGCCAGTTGTTACCATTCCGACCTCAGCTGCCACCTGTGCTGCCTGGACAGCTCTCTCAAATGTCTATTCTGCTCGAGGGGCGTTTTTGTATGACGTGAGTCTTGACCGCTGTCCTGACTTGCTGATATTAGACTACAGCCTGATTCAAACTGCACCGCGACGCATGTTGGTGGCTGGAATTGGTGATGCTTTGGCTAAGTGGTACGAAGCATCAGTTAGCAGTGGGCAATCTGAACAGACGCTGATCATTGCCGCTGTGCAACAGGCTAGAGTTCTGCGCGACATCCTGTTCCAAAAATCAACTGCCGCCCTGCAAGAAACGGGAAGCGAATGGCGAGAAGTCGTAGATGCAACGGTTTTGCTGGCGGGAGTCATTGGAGGACTAGGAGGCGCACAGTGCCGTACTGTTGCTGCTCATGCCATCCACAACGGTCTGACTCACCTGCCGATACACAGCAGTATTCATGGTGAGAAGGTGGCGTATGGTATCTTAGTGCAGTTGCGTTTAGAAGAAATGGTGCAGGGTAATCAGCTGGCAACTGCGGCAAGACAACAGTTACTGAAGTTTTATGCTGAAATTGGACTGCCACAGAAACTTGGTGACCTGGGGTTGGGCAATATAAGCCTGGGAGAGTTGCAGCAAGTTGCTGAGATTGCTTTGTTGCCTAACTCCGATATCCATCGGCTACCCTTTAAAGTTGTGCCCGAACAACTGATGGCAGCTATGGTTTCAACCACCGCACCAGTAGAGGGACGAGTAGAAGGGCGCAGCCAGCTTGGTGCCTGCCCTAGTTCTTAAAGATGAGGTCAAGGAATGGGATTGGATTGGATCAGTCCATCTGAGCGTCTGAGGGTACTGCCGCCATACGTGTTTGCCCGCTTGGATGAACTCAAGGCTCGTGCCCGTGAGCAAGGGCTAGACTTGATTGATTTGGGGATGGGTAACCCGGATGGTGCAACACCTCAGCCAGTTGTAGAGGCAGCGATCGCGGCGTTAAAGGACTCAGCCAATCACGGATATCCGCCATTTGAAGGTACTGCCAGCTTTCGCAGCGCTATCACTCAGTGGTATCACCGTCGCTATGCAGTTAACCTTGACCCGGATAGCGAAGCCCTACCTCTACTTGGTTCTAAAGAAGGGTTGACGCATTTGGCGATCGCCTACATTAATCCAGGGGATTTGGTTCTAGTACCTAGCCCCGCCTATCCAGCTCATTTTCGTGGGCCGTTGATTGCGGGTGGTAAGATCCATAGTCTAATTCTGAAACCAGAGAATGACTGGTTAATAGATCTAACGGCGATTCCAGATGCGATCGCCCAACAAGCCAAAATTCTCTACTTCAATTATCCGAGCAACCCCACTGCTGCCACAGCACCCCGCGAGTTCTTTGAGGAAATCGTCGCCTTTGCCCGTCGGTACGAGATTCTGCTGGTGCATGACTTGTGTTACGCCGAGTTAGCTTTTGATGGCTATGAGCCTACAAGCCTGTTAGAAATTCCCGGTGCTAAAGACATCAGTGTCGAGTTCCACACCCTGTCAAAGACGTACAGCATGGCAGGTTGGCGCGTGGGTTTTGTAGTTGGTAACCGCCACATCATTCAGGGGTTGCGGACGCTGAAAACAAACCTGGATTATGGCATTTTTGCCGCGTTGCAGGTGGCAGCCCAAACGGCTTTGCAGCTACCGGATGTCTATCTGCATGAGGTGCAAAATCGCTACCGTCGCCGCCGCGATTTCCTGATTCAGGGGCTGTCTGAGCTGGGTTGGGATATTCCTAAACCCAAAGCGACAATGTACCTCTGGGTTAAATGCCCTGTTGGAATCGGTTCAACGGATTTTGCCCTTGAGGTGTTGCAGCAAACTGGGGTGGTTCTGACTCCTGGGAATGCTTTTGGATCTGGTGGCGAAGGATATGTGCGAATAAGTTTGATTGCGGAATGCGATCGCCTAGGTGAAGCCCTACGTCGGTTTAAACAAGCTGGTATTTGCTATCAAACTGAGGCTACAGTTTAAGCAATTTCTAACGTCTTGGTTTGGACTTGCGCTGGGGGCTTCCTTTCCACCAATTCTGCATCATCAGAGACATGAGCCGGAGTGCAGTGAGAGGAAAGAGAGAGTTCGCTACAGTAAGGTCAACGAAATCCAACCCAAAGCCAAAATTCATGACTGCTGTCCCAAACTACATCAGTTCCGACGAATATCTTGACATCGAACGGCGAAGCACAATCCGCCATGAATATCGGCGCGGCTTGGTCTATGCGATGGCTGGCGGCACGGATAACCATGATCGTCTAGCCCTAAACCTGCTCAGCCTGATTAATGCGCATTTAGGAGACTCAGATTGCCGCTTTCACTCCGGCAATGTTAAGGTCAACTACCAAGATCAGTTTTATTACTATCCTGACGCCTTCACCTGTGACCCGCGAGACCGCATAGATCGCTACATCAAGCGATATCCTAAACTCATCGCTGAAGTGCTTTCACCCAGTACGCAAACCTTCGACTTAGGCGAGAAATTTAACGATTATCAGCAGCTTGAATCCTTGGAAGAATATGTATTGCTTTCCCAGGAGAATCAGCGCGTCGAATGCCGCCGTCGCACCTCCGTAAACACCTGGGAAACGGTTATTTACGAGGCAGGCGATCAGGTTGTCCTGGAAAGCATTGACCTGGAATTTGCAATTGCTGAACTTTATCGTGGGCTGGATGATTAGTACAGGCTGGCGTAAATCACTCCCTAACCGAGGGGATGGGTAAAAGGGTAAAGGGATCAAGGCGGAGGGTCTTGAACAATTCGTCTACCCTCCCACTCATTACGTCAAAGATGAATGATTATTTTCGTGCGATCTCCAATCGCGGGCTTCGTTTAGTAGTTCTTGTCGGGTCATGGTCGTTACTCCTTTTGCTTTCGTTTAGTTGTCGAAACATAAGTGGCTGTTTTTACCATAGCCGTCTCTGAGGTTCAAAACTCTCCTCAGCAGCTTGAGTTAGCTATGCTGTAAGTTGCGTATAGGGCTGATCAGCCAATACCCTTTGGTTAACAGTTACTTATGGAAGCTAGAAGCATGTAGAGACGTTGCATGCGACGTCTCTACATGATCATCTGAACCGTATAGGACTGATCAGCCCATTTTAGAATCCGGCTGAAAACACACCCGATGCTGAACATTGCTCAAATCCTGGCACAAGAACTCTCACTCCGACCCCCTCAAATTAAAAACGCGCTTGAACTCTTTGCTGAAGGCGCGACAGTCCCCTTTATTGCCCGATATCGCAAAGAGCGTACTGGCGAGATGAACGAAACCCAGTTGCGCGACTTGTCGGACCGATTTGCCTATTTGACTGAACTCGAAGAGCGGAAGACAGCGATTCTAGAGGCGATCGCCCAAACAGGTAAACTCACCGACGAACTGAAAGCCAAGATTGAACCCTGCTTACAGAAAACAGAACTGGAGGATCTCTACCTCCCCTACCGCCCAAAGCGACGGACAAGGGCGACCATTGCTAGGGAGAAAGGCTTAGAACCGCTCTCCGAGCTGATCAAGACGCTAAACCGCCGAGATGCCACTCCGGTGTCGCTGGAGACAGCAGCACAAAAGTATGTCTCCGAGGAAAAAGAGGTGAAGACGGTAGAGGAAGCGCTCAAAGGTGCCGCCGACATCTTAGCGGAAGAAGTATCCGAGAAAGCCCAGCTACGTGCGTATCTGCGAAACTACCTGATGGAGACAGGCGTATTCAGCTCGCGGATCAAGGACGATCACCCTGAAGGTAGCACCAAGTTTGAGATGTACCGCAACTTTCAAATCAGGGCTAAAAATATTGCGCCGCACAACATGCTGGCGTTGTGTCGAGGTGAAACTGAGGGCGTATTGAGCTTCAGCCTCTCTTTTGGTGAGGATGCCGTGACGTCATACCTGGAGTCGAAAGAAATTCAGACGAAGGTCCCATCGGTGCGGGACTTTTACCGAGCGATGCTCAAAGACGCATTCAATCGCCTGATGAAAGTTTCCCTGATTGGTGAAGTCATTGCTGAAAAGAAAACTTACGCTGATACTGAATCAATCAAAACCTTCGAGACCAATCTCCGAGAGTTGCTGCTGTCTCCTCCCGCTGGCATGAAGCCGACACTGGCAGTCGATCCGGGGTTCCGCACTGGCTGCAAGGTTTCTGTCCTGGATGAAACCGGCAAATTTCTGGAGTACCAAGCCGTGTTTCCTCACCAAGCGGCTGCACAACGCAGTCAGGCAGCCCAAACCATCAAGCACCTGGTTGAAAAGTACAGCATTGAGCTAATTGCCATCGGTAATGGCACAGCCTCCCGCGAAACAGACGAGTTCATCGCTGAAGTCCTACGAACGACGAAGCGTCAGCCCATAAAGGTGATGGTGAACGAGTCGGGAGCATCAATCTATTCTGCTAGCGAGGTGGCGATCGCTGAGTTCCCCGATCTTGATGTCACTGTGCGTGGAGCCATCAGCATCGGTCGCCGCTTGCAAGACCCTTTAGCTGAACTTGTTAAAATCGATCCAAAATCAATTGGAGTGGGACAATACCAGCACGATGTCGATCAGAAACGGCTCAAGAAGAAGTTAGATGAGACAGTAGAAAGCTGTGTTAACTACGTCGGTATTGATCTCAACATGGCTTCCAAAGAACTGCTAACTTTTGTTTCTGGCATTACGCCAGCTGTAGCGAAAAACATCGTTACATATCGTAACGAACACGGTGCGTTTAAGAATCGCCGCATGCTGCTTAAGGTGCCAAAGCTGGGGCCAAAGGCATTTGAGCAGGCAGCTGGCTTTCTGCGCATTCGCCAGGGTGATAACCCGTTGGATAATACAGCTGTTCATCCAGAAAGTTACCGCGTTGTAGAGGCGATCGCCGCCGATTTAAGCGTGCCGTTGAGGGAGATCGCTCAGGCAGCAGCCAAGCTGAAATCGGTTAATCTTAAGCAGTATGTAACTGATACAATTGGTGAACCCACCCTACGCGATATCATCCGCGAACTCGAAAAGCCAGGAAGAGATCCACGGGCTGAGTTCAAATATGCCACATTCTCAGAGGGGATCAAGGAGATTGCAGATCTTAAAGAGGGGGTGGAATTAGAAGGCGTTGTGACAAATGTCGCTAACTTTGGAGCCTTTGTTGACATCGGCGTGCATCAAGATGGTCTAGTCCACATCTCGCAACTAGCTGACCGCTTTGTTGACGACCCGAAGAACGTAGTCAAAGTGGGACAGGTTGTGCGAGTGCGGGTGCTAGAAGTTAATGAGAAGTTGAAGCGGATTAGCCTGTCGATGAGAACACTTAAAGTTTGATTTTGGGCATGGGGCATAGGGCGACTTATGAAATTGTTGATTTATAAAATTGGCCGAATATGAGTCTTAGTTTTTTGCTTCCGTGCCCTACGCCTTATGCCCCTTGCCCTATAAAAGAGTTCTATCAGTTATTCCGTCGATGCTGTGGGTGTCTGAGGAGTCTCCCAAGCTTGCCAGGTGTTCGTGTTAGTGTCAAAGCAGCGCCAAGGTGTGTGAGGGTTTTCTCTGTAGCAAATTAACACTCGTTTGCTAGAGGGGTAACGCTCAATCAAATGATGTACAACTTCTTGAAGAGGCGATGTTTTGCGACTGAGTCGTTTAGCTATAGTCTGATTGGGACATTCAATGATCAGGGCAGGCAGTCCATCCAACCTGGTGATGGAGAAGATACACATCCGCAAAATGGCTCTGAACCAGCTTTCAGAGTGTTCAAAATACTCGTCGATAATCCTGCTGGTGAGAGCTTTCTCTAGAAGACGGTCTTTACTATGGCGATTATAAGGGTTAGACATGAAACACTCAAGGGTACACACTTGGACTGAGGGTAAATTAAGAGGGTAGATCAAAAAGTCTGCTTATGACAAGTCCGTACGTTGGTAAAATTCACCCGTAAACATAATTCCCACGCAGTATCCCCCGACATGAATCCAAATACTCAAGCAACCACAGGCGCTGATGCTGTTGATACGGCGATCGCGACAGGAGTTGATTTTGACGGCTCCCCGATCCCGACTGCCAAACTGGAACTGTATCATCAGGTGATGGCAATGGAAGCCGACAGACAGCGCAGCGGCGTATCCAACACGATGCGATCGCGCATTGTGCGGATTGGCGCAAAGCACATTCCTCAGCAAGAACTCAACCAGATGCTGACGGCAGCTGACTTTGCACCGTTGAAGGACAAAGAAGTTGCTTTTTACTACGGGGCGAAATAAAAAGGGCGAAGGGCAAAGGGCAAAGGGCAAGGGGTAGGGGAGAAGTCTTGATTTACTCAGTCATCAACCCCTTTTTTCTAACTCTTTCTAACTAGATTGTGTGGCTATGCAAAAACCCCTCTACTAATTAAATAGAGGGGTTAAATTATTTGCAGATCTTGCAGTTCTACAAGACTCGTACCAAGTCATGGTGTAAGCGGCAATCTTCCGGTGCCCGATGCCCCAGCATTACCAACCTTTTTCGGCTTTATCTAGGACGTAAGCAGCAACATCTTCAATTTCCACTTCATTCAGCCGACCTTTAAAAGCAGGCATGGCATTTTTGCCATTCTGTAGCTGGTAGACGATGGCCTCCATTGATGCCATGTCGTACTGCTGCAACGCTTGTTTCTTAAGGGTTTTGGCAGCGATGATAACATTGCCACCGCCCACATGGCAAGCCGCGCAGTTGGCAGTGAAGATCTTGGCACCATTGTCTATTTCAACTGCCAGTGCCGGACTAACCAAGCTAACTGTAAACACAACGAGCGCCAACAGCAACGATATGAGTCTTCTCAAGGGTTTTCCTCGCTTCAGAGTGTCCAGCAGCCAATAAAAACCTTACACCAGATATTTTATGCCTCCGGCAGGCTTTTCCAGTTACCAGATAAGCGAGGAAAGATTTACAGACGACGCATCAACACTCAGCCGTCGTATCTTTAGCCTTCGACGGTGATTTTGCCAATCATCCCAGCACCACGATGGGGTTCGCAGTAGTAGGAGTAATCACCAGCAGGTGTATCTGCCGGAAAGGTGGTCTTGGTTGTTTGACCAGGACTCATTAGCAACTGCTTGTGAGAGAAACCCTTAGCTAGCTCTGCACTCTTCGCGGGGTTTTTCGCCACATCGAAGACGACGTTATGAGGGGGGACTTTGTTGTTTACCCACTCAACAGTATCACCTGGCTTAATGGTCACCTTGGCCGGATCGAACACCAGCATGCCCTTATCAGAACCCAGCTTTACCTTGTAGGTTTCAGCTGCGGCAGCGGGAGTAAACAATGCAAAGCTGCTAGCAACCAACACCATTGTCAACGCAGCTAAACACAGACGCCGCAGATTTGCAGTAATGAAGTTCATCATTTCCTCCTGAGATTTTTACTTCATATCTCTAATTTTAAATAAAATCAGTCAAGAAATGTAGTTTGGTTTCAACTATTACGTTTTTTCTCTAAAAGGCTCGTGATTGCTGCTAAATGGTGTAAGAGGGTAGAGCAGATGTGTTGTGACGACATGTGCCTCTCCTACCTACTCCTGAATTTAGAACTGGTCAGTCCCCCAACCTGGAGCCTTCTGCGCCGCCGTCAAAATAAAAGCCGCTAAGCTTTCCACCTGCTCTTTCGACATCCAACTCTCAGGAACTTGGCGACACCAGTAGGTTTCCTCACTACCATCGTAAATCATGGGTTGCCGGAGGTAGGCAACTAAACTATTGATGTTGTCACGGGGCGGATTGGCTTTCTCCAGCTTTGCCAAAGCTAGCGACACCTGCGGGTCTGGTAAAGTTGCTCCACCCACATGGCAGTTCAAGCAGTTTGTTTCAAACAGCTGCTTGCCTTGAGATAGTTCTTGTGGCGAAAATGGGCGAGTCTCACCCTGGCCATTGACTTGGAGGGGAATTGGTTCAGTAACGTGTAGATATCGAGTGACATAGTCAACTGAGGCAGCCTGGGCAGGAGAAGCGATCGGTATCATCACTAAGAAAACTGCCGAGATTATGACTAGACTACAAACGCAAAGCAATTGACGTAGCATTTAGGGCACAACCTCTTCTTGTGTATTGTTAGCTGATTGTCATTGGGACTGAGGCATAGAGTGTGGAGCAATCCTATTTGAGTTACGAACGCGATTGTTCCTATGTAGAGACGTTACATT